>CAMWIL010000114.1 GCA_947174325.1 uncultured Clostridia bacterium | reverse complement strand
TCCATTTTTATACCCCGTTTTTTGTAGGGTCAGTAAAAGTGTACTTTTCCTGACTAAAAACTCTTGAATTCGGCAATGCTTTATTGTATACTTATTGTGTCGAATTATCGCAAAATTCGATGAATTTTATATATAAAAAGGCGGTCAGGAAAAGTACACTTTTTTTGGAATTTGTCGATTTTTTTTGTCAAAAGCGTATATTTTTTCCTATTTTTTTGCTATTCTTTACATATATAATTGTATTTGAGGTAAAAAATATGAATACATACGGATATGCAAGAGTATCGTCGTCCGATCAAAATCTCGGCAGACAAATTGAAGAACTTACTAAATTCGGTATTCCCGAAAACAAAATATTTTGCGATAAAAAAAGCGGTAAGGATTTTGAGAGAAAAGAATATACCCGCCTTGTTCGCAGGCTGAAAGAAGGCGATTTGCTTGTCATCAAATCTATTGACAGACTAGGTAGAAATTATGAAGCGATTATCTCAGAATGGAGCAAAATCACGCACAAAATAGGCGCAAATATCGTCGTACTGGATATGCCGCTTCTTGATACGAGAGAAAAAGCGGATAATTTAGTAGGTAAATTTATAGCGGACATTGTGTTGCAGGTATTATCTTTCGTCGCGGAAAACGAGCGCGAGAACATACGCACCCGTCAAGCAGAGGGCATTGCGCTTGCCAAAAAATCAGGAACGCGTTTTGGAAGACCTAAAAAAGCATTCTCCCCCGATTTTATTAAAGTAGCGGAAGACTACAACCGCAAACGCATTTCACTCCCCGAAGCGTTGGAAATGCTCAATATGAAACAATCTACGTTTTTTTATCATCTAGGCTCTTACGTAGCTTTATATAATGAAGAAAAAATAGGATAAACGTCAAGTCTATCCTATTGATAAGTTTAGTTTGTTGTTGGACGGATCTCCCAATTTATCGCCCCGCGTCCGTGCTCTTCCAAAAATGCGTTGGCTTTTGAAAAATGCTTGCATTCCAAAAATCCATTGTAGAAAGACAAGGGACTTGGATGAACGCTTTTTAGCACCAAATGACGCGACGTGTCAATAAGTTTTTCTTTTGCTTTTGCGGGATTTCCCCACAACATAAATACCGTAGGATAAGGACTGTCGCTTATGATTTTGATAACGCTGTTGGTAAATTTTTCCCAGCCGATACCCGCATGACTTTGCGGTTTTCCCTCGCGCACAGTCAAAACGGTGTTGAGAAGCAAAACGCCCTCGTTTGCCCAACTTGTAAGGTTTCCGCTGTTGCTCACGGGAATTCCAAGATCGTATTCAAGAGCCTTATAGATATTAACGAGCGAAGGCGGGCATTTTACTCCGTCGCGCACAGAGAAGCACATACCGTGCGCCTGTCCGTAACCGTGGTAGGGATCTTGTCCTAAAATCACGACTTTGACGTTTTCATACGGCGTATGCTCAAACGCAGATAAAATATCTTTCATTGGCGGATAAATTCTGTAATTGCTATACTCCTCGCGCAAAAACTTGCGTATATTTTCAAAATAATCCTGCGAAAATTCGCTCTCTAAAATATTATCCCAACTATTGCCCAAATGCGACGACATAAAAATTCCTCCTTTGTTTTATTTATTTTATCATAATTCGTAATATATGTCAATGTCGGTTGAATTCTTTTGACGAATGTGATAGAATATTGACAGCAAAATCTTTATTACGCTCATCACGGCGATAGAGGGATCATGATAGATACGCACACACACTGCAACCATTCGCACGACAGCACACAAGATCCGCGAGATATGATAGAAAATGCTATTTCGCTGGGTATGGAATATTTGGCGATAACAGACCATTATGACGGCGAGCTTACTTTCCTGCCGGAATTCGATTATATTCCTCAAATAGATCTCGAAAGACATTTTTCTGAACTTAATCTACTTAAAGAAGAATACAAAGACAAAATTCAGGTCGGCGTAGGCATAGAGTGCGGATATATGAAAGAAGCGAACGATCTTTATTTGAAAAATCTGGCAAAATACGACTTTGATTTTACGATCAATTCCATACACACGATAGAATACGAGGACTGTTATATGAAATCGTATTTTGACAAACGCACAAAATTTGAGGCATATAACGCTTATCTGAAAGCCGTACGCGAAAGTCTGGACTGTTCGTATCATTACGACAGCGTAGGACATATAGGCTACGTAATGAGAAAATCGACCTACTCCGATCCAATGCTTTATTCTGACGATCACAAAGATCTTATCGACGATATTTTGAAAACGATGATATACAAAGGCAAAGCTCTTGAAATAAACTCTCAAAGCAAAGGCACGGGACTTGACTTTCTGCCGACCAAAGAAATAATCGTAAGATACAAACAATTAGGCGGACAGCTCATCACTTTCGGCTCGGATGCTCATACTATAAACCGCATAGCGGAAAAATACGCGCTTGTCGCAGATTACTTAAAGTCGATAGGTTTTGAATACGTCTTCAAATACTTATCTCACAAGCCTGTTGCCGTAAAACTGTAATAAAATAAGGACAAGGAAAATTTCCTTGCCCTTATTTAATATAATAA
>CAMWIL010000113.1 GCA_947174325.1 uncultured Clostridia bacterium | reverse complement strand
ATCTTTATGCCTAATAAAAAATACCGGTACCAAAATATTTCAAATGTAAATTAACAAATTCAATTCTATAATCCATTTTTTTACCCTGAAACATTGAATTAATTTATTATAATGTTAAACATATCGTATATATTAAAGACATATTTTAATGTTAATGTATCTTAATAATGTTAAAATAATTTACAAGATTTTAATGTTAATATTTCAGTTAATCAATCTGTTATAGGATAATCTAATAGTAGTTATTATTCCTATCATTTTACATCTTTTTAACACCTTAAATTTGTTTATTAGACATTAATGTATATTTTATAATATTTAAATTCCCAAAATTTCCTGAAATTTTTCTCAGCAAACCGTGTGGAAAAATAAACTTTGATTTAAGTACCTATTAAGGTTGAGATACGAAAAGGCCAGAATAGGTCAGTCTCATACTGAGTGGCTCTAATATACATGGATTGGGCATACATAATGTTTGAAAGTGCCGTAGAGACAAGGTTTTTATTTTTCACCATTTTTTATTTTATTTAAATAATTTTAATGCAAAGGTATGTAAAAAGTCCGAGAATATCAAATTTAATTGATATTCTTAACATATTTTAACCATCATAACCATTGCATATATCATTCATTTTACTAAATGAACATTTATAATCAATAGATAATTAGACTTGGTTTTGCATTACTACTTTTCGTTATCTAAGCACCATGATTCATTAGGCGGTTGTTATGTAAGAGATTCAACATAACTGTGTAAATGACATTTACGAACTTTAATATCAGCCATCTCATTAAAAATTTCTTTTATCTTTGTGAGGTCTCCACGTCGGTTGTAAGTAGTGCCTATAATTTTACTCTCATAGTCACATATCATTCTTAACAGTGTTGCAAAATCGTCTATCTCTTGGTAATCATCCACATTTGCACCTAAATAATTAAGAACGCGTTTTGCTTCATTGACACTATCGACAATAGCGCTATTGCAATCACCCATCAAACCTGCAATCACAGGAGACTCACTTACCAATCGAGGGTGTAGTGCATCCTCATCTTTGGCAATATGTTTTTTATTGTGTTTTTCGTTTAGGGTTCTATTTAAAATTTTAGCCCCATCACAATGATTAAGATTCAGATATGTTGAGGTTATCTGTGTGGTATCTTTATGACCCGTGATTGATATTATATCATCAAAAGTAAGCCCATGTTCCCTTACAGCATTTGTCACAAAGGAATGCCGACCGCTATGACTACTCAATCCCTTATAAAAGGGATAAGTTTCAATAACCTTTTTCCCACCTTTCATTCGTGTCTCCTTAAACTTATCATTCCATCCACACATCTGACCTAGACAACGAATATTACGGTTATACGACTGATTTCCTTGTTTATTATCGTCAGAAGGTAAAAAACTAAATGTCATCCCTTTATACACCTTATACAACTCATATAAGCGCGGATAAAGGGATGAAAGAGGTATATTCGCCTCTTTTGTTGAACAATTCTCTGTCTTTTTAGGTATAAACACGGAATAAGGAACACCATCTATCATTCTAAAATTCGCCTCATCAAGCAATTGAGGTAGGTCACTAACACGAACGCCACTATAACATTGCATAAGAAACAAATCTCTTGTAACCAACAATTCTTCATCCTCAATCTCCAAACTTTCTAATTGCTTGATATGGCTATGTGTCAAGACAGCATAATTTTCTTTTTGCTCTTTGGCACTTCTCTTGTCTTTTGGGGAGATAATACCATCAATTCGAGTGGATATATAATCATAGTTAAGTCCTGGATTATTGCCAAGTTTTTTCAAATACTTCTTAATGGCTCTCAACGTCTGGTCTGCCGTGTCCAACGAAAGATTTGCGCGAGAAGAGTTAAGCCATTGATTAAACTTATCAATTGTAGCATAAGTCATTGATTCAAAATCATTGGGAATCCTATTATTCTTTAGGAATCTCTTAAAGCGGTCGATTTTCGTTCGCTCCGTTGTAAAACTCCTATCCTTTAGATTTTCTCTTGCGATATTGGTCATTAACTGTGTGACCTCTGTTCTATTGCATCTGTTCCTCATCATCTTCTGCCCTTTATTATTATACTTTGTTAACAAACCTAAACATTCGCTAACATCGCAAAGATATAAGAAATTTTTCGCAAAAGCAATTTTTAGAGATAGAATTTTTGCGTTGGCTATAGAATTATTTAGATTGTCTATTTCAGAATAAGACGGATGCACTATTGCCTCATGGTTTGATTTATCCCATTGAGAGGGACGAACACGTAGCCCAATGCTGACATGATACTTCTTTCCATTCAAATATAAGGTAACATATATCATGGTAGGATTATCACTTTTGGTTGCACGAATATAAAAGCAAAGGTTTCCTCTGGTTACAATCTTTTGCTCCATATTCACAAGGTCTGTCAAGGATGTCTCAGTCATTTGATTGTCGTAAATCGCTTTAAATCCATAAAATCAGCAAGATAAATGACTTTTTTACACCTAAATTTTACACCTGTTTTCTACACCTGTTTTTTACACCTGCAAATAGGGTTCTAAAAAATTGTTACAAACTTCAATATATTGAAAACAAACAGATTAAGCCCTTAGTTGAGGTAGGTACAAAAAAAGAATTGATTGTCTCTCGACAACCAATCTTAGTTAACCTTAAATCTAATACCATGAAAAACAC
>CAMWIL010000112.1 GCA_947174325.1 uncultured Clostridia bacterium | reverse complement strand
TAAAATAGTTGAACAAATTTTTAAAAATAAAAAACTGAATACCGAGAAACTGTTGAATTACGGTTTTAGGTTGGGTGATAATGGATATTCGTTTACTGAAAAAATATTAAACGGGCAATTTGATCTGTCGATCTGGATTACTGACAATGATATAGATACGGAAGTGATGGATTTGTCTACAAATGAGCCGTATACGTTGTTTCTTGCAGATGACGTATGCGGTAGTTTTGTTGGAGAAGTCCGCGCAGTATATCAAGATATTTTGCTTGATATTGCTAAAAATTGTTTTGATAACTTTGTCTTCAAAAGCGACTACGCTCAAAATATTATAAAGTACGTTAAAGATACGTATGGCGATGATTTGGAATTTCTGTGGGAGAAATTTTCGGAAAATGCTATTTGGAGAAGAAAGGATAATGGAAAGTGGTACGCTCTATTGTTGACGGTAAGCAAAAGCAAATTAGGTTTTGATTCCGATGAGAAGATAGAAATTATTGATTTGAGAGCTGACGCCCAACTAATGGTTGACGGCATAAAAATATTCGCAGGGTATCATATGAATAAAAAGAGTTGGATAACGATTTGTTTGGACGGATCGATACCATTGGAAGATATATACGGAATGATCGACGAAAGCTATAAATTAGCGAAGAAATAGACGCGTAGTATTTTGTTAGACGGGAAGAAGTTAATAGGGATAAGATATTATAATGATAAAATTAAAACATAGTAGAGTTTTATGAAAGATATATTAGGTAAAAAGGTTGTTGTAACAGTAGATCGAAAAAAGGGGACTTATCACCCTGAACATAAAGATATTTTATATGAAGTAAATTACGGTTACGTTGAAAACGTATTAGCAGGCGATGGAGAAGAACAAGACGCGTATATTCTTGGGATAGATCATCCTGTCGAAAGGTTTGAGGGAATTGTAACGGCAATAATACATCGTATAAATGACAACGAGGACAAATGGGTAGTTATTCCTGTCAATGCAGTTGTTTCTGATGAGGAGATATTAAGAAAGACAAATTTTCAGGAAAAATTCTTTAAAATTCGTTTGATAAGGTGATCAAATATTATGATAGGAGTCAAAATGAAATTCGAGCTTATGCCCAAAGATTAATTGATCTTTTACTGATAATTGGCTTAATAATATTTGACAAAAGATAAAATAGATGATATATTTTACATAGATGCAGGGGCGCAACCCATTAGTTGCTGAGATGCCGTTTGTCACGGCAGTACCTTTGAACCTGAGAGTTAGCACTCGCGTAGGGAGTCGTCGCAATTTATAGCACGAATCTTTTTCGCAGAGCGAATTTTGTTTCGTGCAAACACAAATTCGTTTCTGCAAGACGCTTTGCTTTACTCGCAAAGCGTCTTTTGTTTTGTAAAAAACCTTTCTAAGGAGAAAATTTATGCTTAAAGACATCAAAAACTACTTTGCAAACTTTGACGGAACAACTAATTCCTGTCGAACTATCTTTTTATGGATAGCCGTTGCGCTAGTCATTGCGATCATTGCGTCAAAGGTCATATTTGCAAGAAAAAAGAAAAACGCTAATTATAGCGAACAACAACTTGCCGTTGCCAACAAGAAACTAAACGGCGGTATATTGGCGGTGGTCTTGGTTTTTGCTACGGCAGTAATAATCACGTTTGCGGTATGCTATTTTGTGGAAGTATCCAAAGGCGAAAACAATCTTACGCCCATTTTATTCTATCCTTTGCTTGCGCTTGCGATTTCGGCTGTTGCGTGCGCGGTTGCGATTGCATTAAAGCCGATAAGGATCGTAAAATTAATCAGCGCAGTCGTTTGCTTAGCTATATTTGTTGTAGTTCTTGTTTGTATGATCGTGTACTATGCAAGCGGCGAAGCAGATGAAGCGTTTAGTAATATAGGCTTGTACGTATCAGGAATTGTTCTAGCTGCGGCGATAATCACGCTTGCATGTTTTGCGGACAAACGCGGGAAGTCGTTTGATACGAGAACTATCGCATTTGCCGCGGTATGCGTAGCGCTGAGTTTTGCGCTTTCATACATAAGGATTTTTAAAATGCCTATGGGCGGTAGCATTACGTTTGCTTCTATGCTGCCGATTATGCTATTTGCGTTTATGTTTGGTAGTAAAAAAGGCATATTGGTAGGGGCGGTTTACGGAATCTTGCAAGCAATACAGGATCCGTGGATCATTCATCCCGCGCAGTTTGTGCTTGATTATCTTGCGGCGTTCGGCGCGATCGGGCTGACCGGTTGTATAAGGGATTTTAAAGTATTAAATAAAAATATGCGCGCGCAATTTTTCGTTGGCGCGATCGTCGCATGCGCATTTAGATTTTTATGTCACTATTTTGCGGGCGTATTTGCATTCGGCGCGTACGGCGCAGGCTTCGCAGCAGAATATAATATGCCAGCTCTTGCAAACGCATACTTCTATTCGTTTGTATATCAATGTATGTATATAATCCCGGAACTTATGATAGTCGTGGTTGTAGGACTTGTTGCGTTTGCATCTAAGAACTTCCGTAGACACGTAGAACTTTATTCTGCGGTCAAACAAGGCGTCGTAAAAGTAAATTCGAATGATATTAATAATCTAGAAACTATTAGTCAAGAGGTATCGGCAAAAGACGTGGAAAAATAGTTTATGGTCCAATAACTGATTTTCACTGATAATGTAATTATTCGATTAAAAAACAGTTGACTTGTATTATCG
>CAMWIL010000111.1 GCA_947174325.1 uncultured Clostridia bacterium | reverse complement strand
GTGACGGGAATAGGGAAAGTACGCGCACCGTGTACGGTAAGTACACTGGGTGGCTTGGACTACATCCGCTAAAACGAAATCTATACCACTCTCCGCGGTCTTGACAAACGCTTTTTATTAGTAAAAAGTAAAGAGTAAAAAAATAAATATATTAAATCTATACTGCGTATTATTGCCTTTGACCTATTAGGTCAAAGGCAATTTTGAGTGAAGAGTTAAGAGTGAAAAGTGAAGAAGTTGGGAAGGACACCCCTTCTGCCTCTTCGTGACACCTTCCCCCTAAGTTGACGGCAAACTAAGTAATTAATATTCCTTGCTATCAATGCTAGCAAAGTATAAGAAACTCGTTTTCATATGCGATTAGCAATATTTTGCTAATCGTGTAAAACTAATAAATTTTGAAGAATAAAAACATTATGAAAATAAATCAATGAAATGACAGAAACACGGACTTTGGGCGGCTAAGTGTGTTTTGTAATTATTTGCTCATAGTTTTTGGTTTAGCTAATTTGCGACTTCTCTTTATGTATCGCTAAAAAATATGGCTTAAATAATTGCAAAACATACTTAAAGCCGTACACTTATAAAATAATATAATCAATCTAGACTTATTAATAAGTATCAAAAATACCCCTACGCTGAATTGCGCAGGGGTATTGATATTTTAGTTGGGTTGAGGAAAATCGCGTTTTGAATTTACTTGACGTCTTTTCCTTAAAAGGCTTAATACATTCCTTCGCCCATATTCGGAGCTACGGGAGCGGGAGGCTCAGGAATATCCGTTACCAAGACTTCCGTAGTCAACAACGTTGACGCTACGCTTGCTGCGTTTTGAAGCGCAGAGCGGGTTACTTTTGTCGGGTCGAGTATACCGCTTTCGATCATATCGACGTATTTGTCGGTCAAAGCGTTGTATCCGAAGGTGTCGCCCTTTTTGCTGTTGAGAATGTTGTTTATTACGACTCCGCCGTCAACGCCCGCGTTGCTGCAAATTTGCTTGATAGGTTCTTCCAAAGCCTTTATCACGCATGCGCCGCCGGTCTTTTCGTCGCCTTCCAAAGTTTCCAAAATTCCTTTTACCTTAGGAATAATATTGAGCAGGGCAACGCCGCCGCCTGGGATAACGCCTTCTTCTACAGCTGCGCGAGTAGCAGACAAAGCGTCTTCAATTCTCAATTTCTTTTCTTTCATTTCGATTTCTGTCGGAGCGCCTACGTTTATCACAGCTACGCCGCCTGCAAGTTTTGCAAGTCTTTCTTGAAGTTTTTCCTTATCGTATTCGGAGGTCGTTTCCGCGATCTGCGATTTGATGGAATTAACTCTGCCTGCAATAGCCATTTCGTCGCCGTTGCCACCAACGATAGTCGTGTTGTCTTTATCGACTTTGATCTGCTTAGCGCGACCGAGCAGGGTAAGGTTGGTATCTTTGAGTTCATATCCGATTTCGCTGGAAATCACCGTACCGCCCGTAAGCACTGCGATGTCTTCGAGCATTGCCTTTCTTCTGTCGCCAAAGCCGGGAGCTTTTACGGCAACGCAGTTGAGTATACCTTTGAGTTTGTTGAGTACGATAGCCGTCAATGCGTCTCCGTCAAGATCTTCGCAGATTATCAAGAGTTTAAGTCCGTTTTGTACGACTTGTTCGAGTATTGGCATAATGTCTTTGCTTGAAGAGATCTTTTTGTCCGTAATGAGGATATAAGCGTCGTCAAGCACTGCCTCCATCTTATCGGTATTCGTCACCATATAAGCGGATATATAGCCTCTGTCGAATTGCATACCCTCGACAGTGATAAGTTCTGTCTTTGTGGACTTTGACTCGTCTACGGAAATGACGCCGTCTTTGCCTACGATCTCCATAGCTTTGGAGATGTATTCGCCGATAGTTTCATCAGCCGCCGATACGCTCGCTACTTGAGAAATAGCGGCAGAGGAGTCGATAGGCTTTGATATAGATTTCAATTCTTCTACGACCGCTTCGGATACCTTATTGATACCTTTCTTCAATATCATCGGGTTTGCGCCTGCGGCTACGTTTTTAAGTCCTTCCTTGATTATTGCTTGAGCAAGTACGCAAGCGGTAGTAGTTCCGTCGCCCGCTACGTCGTTTGTCTTTATAGATACTTCCTTGATGAGTTGCGCGCCCATATTTTCAAAAGAATCTTCGAGTTCGACCTCTTTTGCTATCGTCACGCCGTCGTTTGTGATAAGGGGAGCGCCGTATTTCTTGTCCAATACTACGTTGCGTCCCTTAGGTCCGAGCGTGATCTTTACTGCGTTTGCAACTGCATTTACGCCTGCTTCAAGGCTTCTTCTGGCGTCTTCGCCGTATTTGAATTTCTTAGCCATTTTTACTTTTACCTCCGATTATTAGTCTTCAACAACTGCAAGCACGTCGCTCTGTTTGAGTATGGTGACTTCTTCGCCGTCAAGTTTGAAATCGCTTCCTGCGTATTTGTTGTAAAGTACGGTGTCGCCGACTTTGATCTGCATTACGATTTCTTTGCCGTCTATCATTCCGCCCGGTCCTACTGCCAATACTTTCGCCATTTGAGGTTTTTCTTGCGCGGAGTCGGGGAGTACAAGACCGCTAGACGTCTTCGTTGCGCTTTGCACTTCCTGAATTACTATTCTGTCAAATAATGGTTTTATTTTCATATAAAAATGCCTCCTTTATTTTAGCACTCGACACGTTCGACTGCTAACAAATGTAATTATAGCACCATTTAAAC
>CAMWIL010000110.1 GCA_947174325.1 uncultured Clostridia bacterium | reverse complement strand
ATATATAATTATGTCTATTACACTCGTTTATTGGCGCATTTTGCCCTGAACTTACTAATTTATATTTACGCCTTGACTTTTTATATAAAATGATATATACTATAATGGCTGTGCTAGGTGGGGAGCTTGCGGTGCCCTATTCCTGCAATCCGCAACAGCAGGACTGAATGCTGATCGCGGTTTTGACTATGTGAGGTCTGCCTCAAATAAGTGATGTTGATATCAAGGTCTTGTGCAATCATTCCCTGTGAACCATGTCAGGACTTGACCGTAGCAGCATTAAGCAGATCGTTTGATGTGCCATAAGGTAGCTTTGAAGGAGTTAACTGTTTGTGTTACGCTTGGGTAGTCACTATCAGAATCAGATGCACAGCGCTTTTGACAAAACGCCACTATCAAAGTGGCTTTTTTTGATAATACAAGGAGAAATATGAATCAAGACAAAAAAATAGCTCTTTTGATAGACGCTGAAAATATATCGCGTAATTACAGAAAGACAATTATGAATGAACTTGCTAAATACGGTACTACTACTTATAGGCGTATTTACGGCGACTTCACTTCTAGGACAATAAGTTGGACAAGCGAGGATATGCTCAAATATTCGCTTACCCCAATCCAACAATATTCCAATACGTCGCAAAAGAATAAAAATGCAGGCAAAAATTCCTCTGACATAACACTAGTCATAGACGCTATGGATATTTTATATTCCGGCAACGTAGAGGGATTTTGTATCGTATCTTCTGACAGCGACTTTACCAAATTAGCTTCAAGATTGAGAGAAGCAGGAATGTTGGTGCTAGGTATGGGCGAGGAAAAAACCCCGCTCGCATTTAGGAAATCATGCGAGAAATTCATTTTGTTGGACGTACTGGCAAAAGCCGACGAAAAGAAAACGGCTAAAAAGGCTGAAAAGGCGGATAAAAACGACAAGTCCGACAAACAGGATAAGAATAAAAAACAACAACCTAAAAAGCCTAAACAGGCTGCTGATGAGCCTATAAAAGAAGAAAAGGCTGAACCTGTCGCAGATGAGAGCGTTCACGAACCGCCTACCCTTATGCCTTGGGAAAATATCGCCCAATTGATCAAGACGGAAATATTGCCTGAACTTGCCGACGAAGACGGTTGGGCGAGCCTTGCAGACATCGGCAACAGACTTTATAAACTTTACAGTGATTTTGACAGCCGAAACTACGGCTATTCCAAACTAAGCGAACTTTTCAAAGCAAGCGATGATTTCGAGGTAAAACCGCAACCGAAATCAGATCCCAACAGCAATATAGTATATTATCTAATTAGAGAAAAATAAATCTGCAATTAATTATTTTATAATATTAATATCAACACAAAGGAGCAATCATAGATTGCTCCTTTGTCAATGCCATTCACTCTACACCTATTTATTTTTCATACTGCGTTGTTCTTTCAAATAATCGTTATAACGCTCAATCTGATCCTCGCGTAAATCTACCATCTCTTTTGCAGTGGCTAAGGCTTGCATATCCGCAACCACTAGTTCCGTCTCTTTGACTTTTACTTTCGTGCCATCATTAGTAGCGTTACGGCGTATATCTTTCATAAACTCGTCTTCCATCTTAAAGAGCGCTACCGTTGTATCTTTCTTAATAGTAAGCTTTACAAGCGGATTGACCGATGATTGACCTAGCAAGATAGAATACGTAGATTTCTTCTCTTTGCATTTATCTTTGCTCAACGCGTAGGCTTTGAGGGTATCAAATATCTTCTTTTGCTTTGCAGAGAGTTTTGCGTAAGCCTCATCAAGCGTAAGTCTAGGAGCGACTACCTTTGCCTTTGGAGCAGGTTTCGCAGCAGGGATCTCTACGATTTTCTCTACTACTTTCTCTACCTCCACCGGCACTTCTACTATCTTTTCCACTTCAACGGGTACTTCAACTATTTTCTCTACCGGTACTTCCTTGACTACCTCTTTTTCAACGATTTTCTCAACCTCAACAGGTACTTCCTTCTCGACGATCTTTTCGACGGGAACTTCAATGACTTTCTCTACCACTTTTTCTACTTCGACGGGTACTTCTACTTTGACTTCTTTCTCCACAATCTTTTCAACCGGTACTTCAACAATCTTTTCGACCACTTGCGGTTCGACAGGTTGTTGATTTGCGGATAGTTCTAGTATCTTTTCCATCAATTTTTCTTGATTTTTAAGAAGCTGTTTTATCGTTTCGTCGTTTTGCTCTGTGTGATTGACCACTTTGAGTATCGTTTCGTCGCTCGCCGCAGGTTGTAATTTATTTATGAGTTTTTCCAATAACTCATCGCTTACGCTTGTCGCCGCAACTTCTCTTTCGACAACTCGCTCTGTCGGCTGTTCGGCTATCTTCTTCATCAACTTTTGTATCGTCTCTTCATTCTTCTCAGTCTTTGCAAGGAGTTTCTCAACAAGTTCTTCATTATTAGACGCTTGTTGAGGTAGATACTGTTGGAAGTTAGGCAACATCGCCGTCATAGTCTCAGATACTATTCCTCTTATCTCGTCTGCGCCTAAGCCTTGCCCTGCGTATGCATATCCGCCTTGTTGTCCATTGCCGTTCGAGTTTCCGCCCATCATATGCATAAACATCATCTTCATATCTTCTTCTTTCTTACGCGAAAACTCTTCTTTTGCATCATCAAGATTTCTTTGAGATTTCTTGTATCCTCTCTTCTCTATAAGCATAAAGACAAAACTCAACACTGCCAAGCCCATCA
>CAMWIL010000109.1 GCA_947174325.1 uncultured Clostridia bacterium | reverse complement strand
CATAAATACTGTGGTATCTGCAATAAAATTTTGTTGATAAAATACATTTTTTCAATATAATTAAAATGAAACGAAAAATTAGCTGATTTTGGAGGTTGTTATGGACTTTTGGTCAATCGCCGCTCAAGCGTCTTTGTTGATCGTAGGATTTGTTATGCTGATAAAGGGAGCTGACTGGTTTGTGGACGGCGCGTCTATGATTGCCAAAAAATTCGGCATTCCCCAGATAGTAATCGGTCTTACGATAGTAGCGTTCGGCACAAGCGCGCCCGAAGCCGCGATAAGCATAACTTCTTCCGTAAATCAAAGCGCAGGACTTGCAATCGGCAATATCTTAGGCTCAAATATAATGAACGTACTTCTTATACTCGGACTTTGCGCAGTCGTTACTCCGCTTGCCGTACAGAAAAATACGCTTTATATCGAAATTCCTTTTGTGACGGTAATTACTTGCGCTCTTATGATAATGGGCGTAGTCGGCAACAAACTCGGCTGGGTAGACGGCTTGATATTGTGGTTGATGTTCATAATTTTCTTTGCGTATTTGATAGTTATTTCCAAAAAGGACAAAAACGCGCTTCCCTCTCTTGAAGAAAATAATACCGCCGATAAAGAAAACGACGAAAACTCTTCTGAGAGAAAAAGCGTAACGATCGCCAAAATGCTTGGCAAATTGGCTGTCGGAATAGCATTGGTAATTCTCGGTTCTCAAGCCGTAGTCAACGGAGCGAGAACGATAGCAAGCGGACTTGGTATGTCGGAAAGCCTTATCGGGCTGACCATCGTAGCTTTCGGCACTTCTCTGCCGGAACTCGTCACTTCGCTGTCCGCCGCAAAAAAAGGCGAAGCCGATTTGGCTATCGGCAATATCGTAGGTTCGAATATATTCAATATTCTTTTCGTTCTCGGCACGTCGTCGCTTATCGCTCCGATAGCTTTCGATACAAACTGGATAACAGGATTTATGATAGACAACATTATGGCAATCGTGACAATGATCGTACTTTTCCTGTGCATAATTCTTACAAAAGACAAGAAATTGCGTCGCGGCGGCGGTATAACAATGCTGGTACTGTATGCAGGATATTTTGCTTGGATAGTCGCAAAAGACTTTATCTATATGAATTGAAATGGGTAATTTTTATTAAAAATGAGCAAGTTTGAACAAAATTTGCAAAAAACCGCTTAAAGTGTTTGACATTTATACCTTTATTTACTAAAATATTTAGGCAAGAATAATGTATCAAAGAACTAGCCCCTCTAAGATACCTAAACGTTCAAACAAAATCACTAATCACAAATGGAGGGTTTTATCCGTGAATAAGACATATATGGCAAAACCTGAGGACATTAAAGAGCAATGGCATGTAGTCGACGCTACCGATTTGGTATTGGGTAGACTTGCAAGCAACGTTGCCAACGTACTCAGAGGAAAGAATAAGCCTACTTATACTCCGAACGTAGACTGCGGAGATCACGTTATCGTAATAAATTGCGCAAAGGTTCGTTTGACCGGTAAAAAGTTGGAAAACAAATATCATATCCACCACACCGGCTATATCGGCGGACTTAAAGAAGTTCAGTACAAAAAGTTGATGGCAGAAAAGCCTGAGAAAGCTGTTATGCTTGCCGTAAAAGGTATGCTCCCCAAGAATTCTCTCGGCAGAAAACAACTCACCAAGTTGCGTTGCTATGCAGGCGCTGAACACAACCACGAGGCTCAACAGCCTAAAGAATTAAAATTCTAATAAGGAGTGTATAAGAAATGGCAACGAAGAAAACTAAGAAAAAAGTTCAATTCTGGGGCACCGGAAGAAGAAAGAAGGCTATCGCAAGAGTAAGACTTATCCCCGACGGTAGCGGCGTTATCACCATCAACAAGAGAAGCATCGATGAATACTTCGGACTTGATACACTCAAATTGATCGTTCGTCAACCGTTGGAATTGACTTCCACTACGGCTAAATACGACGTGATCGTAAACGTTCAAGGCGGTGGCTTTACCGGACAGGCAGGCGCGATCAGACACGGTATTTCAAGAGCATTGGTTCTTGCAGACGGCGAAACAAAAGCTGCTTTGAAGAAAGCCGGTTACCTCACGAGAGATCCAAGAGCAAAAGAAAGAAAGAAATACGGTCTCAAAAAAGCAAGAAGAGCGCCACAGTTCAGCAAGAGATAATCGTATCAAAATCACATTACAACGTTATCAAAAAGAGTGTTTGCAAAAACACTCTTTTTTCTACCCTACTCTACTTAGATTGCTTTGTACTAGTCACTCAAGAGAATTTCCCATCCTATTTGAGTCGTTAATTCTCACTTAATTAGCGTCTGATTGGCTATGCTGATTTCTTATAATATTTTTCCGTCACCTCGACCAAAAGGAAATGTCTAAATAATAATATTTTATTTGTGTATGGCTTTAAGTGTATTTTGCAATTATTAAGCCATATTTTTTAGCGATAACGAAAAAATTTTCGCAAATCATATAAACCAAAAACTTTGAGCAAATAATTACAAAACTCACTTAGCCGCCCAAAAGTCTGTCACTTACTCTTTTGAGTTGATATTAATTACATATTTCAGTCATTTCGACCGTAGCGTAACAAAGTCAAGAAATCTCTATCCATACTTCTTAACTTTTAACTCTTAACTCAATCGCCTTTGACCTAACAGGTCAAAGGCGATAATAAGCAGTATAGATTTAATATATCTATTTTTACTTTTTACTAATAAACAGTGTTTGTCA
>CAMWIL010000108.1 GCA_947174325.1 uncultured Clostridia bacterium | reverse complement strand
GTCCTTACGGATTCTGGGCTGTTTTTCATACGCTAAATTGAAATTTCTCTTACTTTCTTTTAGAATATTTTTCCTTTGCGTACTCATAAGCCTCTTTAATTAACGGCTTTAATCTTTCAAAGGTAGTATCGGACGGATTGAGTGCACACACCCAACTCATCCAAGCGTAAACGGGGTGTGGCAGTATTTTATCTGTTTGCGTAAAATCATACGGCATATCCACAATTCCGCCTTTTGACGGACGTGCAGGAACTGTACCAAACATATCTATAAAAGTATTTTTGCGAACTCCGATATTCACACGATAAATATTCTCTCTATTCAAATTCGAACTTTTATCGTTGTCGCCGTCTTTCTCTTTGACAGTCAAAACATAAATTCCGCGTTTAAGCGTGTTATTAGGGTTATAAAAAATTCCACTTTCGCCCCAACTGCTTACTAAAACCGTATCGGGTAGATTTTCAAAACAGTATTTAAGTATATCGTTAGGTTGCATCCTATACCTTCTTTATCGGGTGTCTTACAACGGTTTTAAGTTTTTCTCCGGCACACTTGCGCGGATCGCTTAAATATATCTCGTGATGATAACGGCTTTCACTTATATCCAACACATAGCCGTTTGCCGCCATATACTCGTGCATAAGTGCTACCGTTTTCGGCTCGTCATCATAAGAGCCAACGTGCATACATTGAACGCAAACGCCCTCATCGTAGGTCAAAAACTCGACCTTTGAAAAGTCGGCTTTTTTCTTTTTCGTCGCTTCCTGCACCGCCCAATCAAAATCGGCTTCCGTTACAAAATCGGGCAAACGAATAAGTGATATAAAGTTAAACCCGTTCTTGTTCGCATAATCTATTGTGTCCGAGCCTTCCTGCCACCAAAAACCTTCAAGCGGCGGAACAACGTATTCAAAATACCCGTCGATTTTGTGAGAGCCTTTATAACTCATTTTAATAGTAAAGGCTATTGCATACAAAAGACCTATTGAATTTTTGTACTCGCCGTTCTCGTCATTGGGATTGCCTTTACCGCGTACCGCTATGTAATTCATTTTCGGCACGATAATGATAGACGGCTTGTTTGCCGGCATATAAAATTCTTTGTATTCTTTTTTATAATCGAATGCCATAATCGTACTCCATTAAATTACTGTTTATCGTAGTTACATTTTCGGCATAGGCGCATTGTAAAAGCCGAGTTTATGAAAATCATACCAGCCTTTTATTTGTTCTTCGGTTGATACCAATAAAGCTCGTAATACTTCTTGCGCAAATTCAAGAGCTGCCGTTCCATTTGCCGTGATAACATTATTGTCCAATACCGCTTGCCTATGCATAAAGCCTTGTTCGTTTGTATAAGACGAATATTGTTTTAATTCGTTCAAATCATTAGCCGTATGTTTTGCGCCATTCAACGCCCCAATAGAGCCTAAAAATCTACAAGCATCGCAAATCGCACCTACCACTTTGCCGCTCTTAATGCAAGCATCAATAAGCGGCTTAACTTGCATAGCGTTCTCGTTATGCCACGACATACCACCGATAAGTATTACGGCACCATAATCGGACGGTAATGTAAGTAAATCATAATCAGGCAAACACTTAACACCGCCAATAGAGGTAACGGCGTTCTTTGTAAGTGATACAGTTTTATTTTCAAACTTGCCGCCACCGAGCATATTGACCGCCGACGAAATATAAGCAAGCTCCCAATCAGCCCATTGTTCCAAGATTACATATAGTATTTTTTTCATTATCTTCATTTCCTTTTACGTCGCTAAATTGAAATTTATCATATCAAGATTGCTTGTTGTTCACTATATATTCCATATTTCATTTTACTTGTTTTCTTGTGTAAAATTCGGCTTAAAAAGTCCGAAAGATAGTTTACGCAAAATTTCTTTATAAGTAACCTCGTCAAAATCTTTCTTGGTTGACAGCACCAAAAAGTCGTCTTTCTTAAACTTAATTATCTTCTCGGTATTCAAAAAACCATTGCGCGCGTAAAAAGCAATTCTCTTTACGCGCTGCTCGTAATTATCCGCAGTTGTATATAACGGCTCTACGTTTAACGTGATTTCACAGCCCGCATATTTTTCTTTAACGTCGTTTAATATCGCCGAGCCATACCCACATGAACGCATTTTGTCATTTACGGCAAGATACCAAATAAACACCGTTTTTTTGTTTATAACTGCAAAACAAATGCCGCAAAAATCTTCTCCGTCATAGTAAGACCAAAAATCATAACCGTCTTTTTTTGCCCAATAATTGAGCAACCACATAGGCATACGTTCGTTTTTAGGAAACGCTCGCTTCATCAAATCTTTTACTTCTTTATAATTTGAGGACTTTTTAATTACCGCTATTCTTCTCAATTCCATAATTTTTCTCCGTTTTAATTACGATTTTGCTATTGATAACAATTCTCCGCTAAATTACTGTTTATCGTACAATCATTATACCATATCCAAAGCGAAATAACAAGCACTTGCTTATGCTTGCTAACGCCACATAAACAAAAAAGCCGATAGAGCATAACACTCTATCGGCTTTTGCCGTTCTACACATATTCTATTCGGCAATCCCCACTTGGGGTAAAATTTTGATTTATATACCGCACGCTATGGCGGTGTTCCTGTTCCGTCTTTTTCAACGGCTATCCCTATACGATTTAACGGGATTCTTTATTATTAAGTTTATTATTCAGTTGTCTTTGTTTCCTTTCGGCTTGCCACGCCGCAAACTCTCTTTGTACTTCTTCGGTTTCAAAGTAGGCTTGGATA
>CAMWIL010000107.1 GCA_947174325.1 uncultured Clostridia bacterium | reverse complement strand
TAGAATGCGTTTGCAGTCAAAAATTAAAAACTGATATATTTATAAATAATGAATACAATATAAATATATTATCATATTATTAGAAGAATAGATGAAGATAAAATATAGTGATATTGAGTCTTGACAAGCATATTTTGTAGTGATATAATAAATAAAAAACTTAATATTTTACAAAAATACATATATCAAAAGGAGGAGTTTGGTATGTATAGAGCAAAAGATTACAGACAGAAAGCTTGGAGTTCTCTTAGAGACAAGTGGGGCGTGATTGTCGTTACGCAATTGATTTATACGGTCATTATGGCTGCGCTCGGCGCGCTTTCACGTTACTATATCGGCGCTTTGGCAGTGCTTTTGTTGGAAGGTCCGTTGGAACTTGGCGCAAACAAGATTTCACTCAACGTAGTCCGCGATGAGAAAGTAGAGGTATCTACGTTGTTCGACGGTTTCAAAGATTATACGAGATCGCTGATTTTGTTTATAACGAATAATATTTTCATCTTTTTGTGGAGTCTTTTGTTGTTCATTCCCGGTGTTATTAAAGCTTATTCATATTCTATGAGCTATTTTATACTTTTGGATAATCCCGAAATGAGCGCAAACGACGCAAGAAAGAAGTCAATAGAAATGATGAAAGGCAATAAGTGGAGATTGTTCTGCTTACAGTTAAGTTATATCGGTTGGTCGATACTGTCCGCAATCACGTTGGGTATTTTGTCTTTGTGGGTAGTTCCTAGTTTGCGTACGGCGACAGCTTTCTTCTATCAGAGCTTGCTTCCGGAAGTCGAGGAAGAGAATGACGGCGTAGACGTTACGGACGCGTTTGATTCCGACATAGTAGTTGACAACGATAACGCTCCGTTTGTAGACGATGTCGTTTGGAAAGACGAAGAGAAGACCGACGATATTATTTTATAGTAGTCACGAAGGCGAAAAGTGTTTGGAAAAGAAAATACTTTTCGCCTTTTAGTTTTTAGAGGCAAAAAGGTAGGTATATGAATATTAGTATACGCGAGATGAAAGTCAAAGCCAAAGAGCTCTTGAAAGATCAGTGGGGAATGTTCACGTTGATAGAACTCATAAGCAGTTTGCTTATGAACGTAGCTTCGCTTTTGGTCGGCGGTCCATTGACAATGGGTTTGTCAATGGTAGCGGTGAAAATAACCAAAGGCGAGAAAGTAAACGTCATTACGCTGTTTGAAGGCTTCACGGATTTTCTTAAAGTATTTATTTTATATCTCGTCAACGCTATTTACGTGCTTTTATGGAGTTTGCTTTTTATCATACCCGGCATTGTCAAAGCGTTGTCATATTCGATGTGCTATTTTATACTTATCGACAGTCCTGATATTACTTATGACGAGGCGAGAAGACGTTCGATAGAAATGATGCGCGGCAACAAAGGTAAATTGTTCCGTTTGTATTTAAGCTTTTTAGGTTGGTATATACTATCGTATTTTACGTTGGGGATTTTGTTTTTATTCGTAATGCCTTATATAAGAATGACGTTGTATCAATTTTATCAAAGCATTGCGCCGGATCAGATAATAGACAGTGGCATCACGGTTGAGATAGATCCTAACGACATTACTTTTTGATGATATAAAAGTATTATAATGCAAAAAAGCGCTTTTACTTGAACGGTAAAGGCGTTTTATTTTTCCTTTAAACAAAAAACGTTGATTGCTATCAATCTCTTGCAAGTGTTTTTGCGTTGTGCTAAACTGAAAATATGAAAAAAAGAGTTGTTGTAGGTATGAGCGGAGGAGTAGATTCCTCATTGTCGGCGTTGCTTCTCAAAGAGCAAGGTTATGAAGTCGTCGGACTTTTTATGAGAAATTGGCATGAAAAGGACGATGGCGGTTGTTGCACCGCAGATGAAGATTTTTATGACGTGCGCGCAGTATGCAACGATATAGGAATACCTTATTACAGCGTAGATTTCGCAGATCAATATTATGACAGAGTGTTCAAGCATTTTGTCGAAGAATACAAAAAGGGAAGAACGCCAAATCCCGACGTGCTTTGCAACAAAGAAATCAAATTTGCTCCCTTCGTCAAGCACGCGCTGTCAATGGGCGCAGACTATATAGCGACAGGACACTATTGCGACGTTTTGCACGATAGCGACGGATTGAATTATTTGCTCAAAGCAAAGGACGCGAATAAAGACCAGACGTATTTTCTCAACCAACTTTCTTCCAACCAACTGGATAAAGTGCTTTTTCCGGTTGGAAAACTTGACAAGAGTGAAGTAAGAGAATTGGCGTCTAAGTACGGATTGTCTACTGCGGATAAGAAAGATTCCACGGGTATATGTTTTATCGGAGAAAGAAATTTCAGAAAGTTTCTAAGCGAATATATCCCTATGCAAGAAGGCGACATAAAGACGCTTGACGGCAAAGTCGTGGGCAGACACAACGGCGTTTTCTATTATACTGTAGGACAGAGAAAAGGACTTGGCATAGGCGGAGGCGGCAACGGCGAAGCGTGGTTCGTCGTGTCCAAAGACGTAGAGAAGAATATACTTTACGTTTCGCAAGGCGATCAATCTATGCTGTATCATACGCATTTGTTCTGTGAAAAATTCAATTTTATTACCAAGCAGCCTCAAGAGAAGACTTTCGCCTGCGCTGCAAGGATAAGACACCGTCAACCGGAACAAGATGCTGTCGCAACAATTCGCGACGGAGGATTGGAACTTGAATTTGCAAATCCCCAACGCGCTATTGCCGAAGGTCAGTACGCTGTAATATACGTAGACAACGTTTGTTTGGGCGGCGGAGTTATTGAAAAGAAGTTTTAAGCCAAGATAAATGAAAATACAAGAATCCGTTCTCGTTTGTCAAGACGGTTTCTTATATTATATAGTATTGATATATAA
>CAMWIL010000106.1 GCA_947174325.1 uncultured Clostridia bacterium | reverse complement strand
AAATTTAAACTAAAGTTGACATTTTTTTTGGCATTACATCTAGAAATTAAACATTAAATATGGTATAATATAACCGACAAAAGAAATTGCTTGCATCGTATTTGATAAAATTTAACAGAATTTACCTATTGAGAAATAGAATATTATAGAGAAGATCAAAAGCAAAGAACCAACTCAAAATTGAATATAAAATAATAGAAATAATTTGGCTAAAAGATAGAGGGAGATAGAACTGACAATAGTCAATATTTGTCTAAAATAAATAGAGCGATTTATACACTATATTAGCCAAATTTTGACTAAAACCATTTGCATAGGCGAAAGGTGTATAGTCAAAAATTTTCTAATGAATATGAGTGAGAAACAACTCCGCAATAGACGAAAATCGTCTAAGTAACATAAAATATAAATTAGCGACAACTTGTATAAACAAAAGTCAAAGGGGTGATGTAATGAAGAAGAAAGCAATAGTAATTACAATCTTAGCCATAATGCTTCTAACAATGTGTATGGCAATGTTTGGCGGTTGCGTGAACATAAAGCCGCGAAAAGTGGCAATCGAAATAGTAAATCCCTTGACAGGAGAAGTATTTGAACAAGATCAAATTTTAGAGTTGCCAAATGAGCAAACTCCTATAGAGGTAAGAGTAAAAGACAAGATAATAAGAAAGTATTTGACGGATAAGAATTTATCGGACGTTACGCTTGAAGAGAGTTTGAGCATAAAAGTATCTAGACTTTGGAAGAGCAATTACAAAGAGGTTTTGAATACTGAGGGATTTTTGCCGATAGAAGAGGAAAACGTAGTAGCGTCAAATTACTATGAAATAGAAGTGACTTTTGATTGCAAACCGGCAAATAGTGATGAAGAGTATAAAAGGAAATATCAAGAGACGACGGCAAGCGTATGTTTTTACAGCGATAAAGAATGGAAGGGGACGGATTATTTTGATTTAGTGTTTGACGAGTGGACGTATTTTGATAGCTATTCGTCGTCTGAAGAGCCGCCGACTACGCTCGAAGAATTGGAAAACTACTTCAAAGATATATGGAATGACGTACCTGAATTAAGAGAAAAAGTAGACACGTTGGAAGCATTAAACGCATTGAGAAGCAAAGAAGAGTATCCGTTTTTCAATGAAGCATACGCAAATGACAGAATAAACAAAGCAATGCAACGACTTGATGAATTTGATGACAAGTATTTTGAGGAGAAGTCTTTGATTTTTGTAATGCAATTTACAGGAACATTATTTGATTTAGGAAAATTATATACTAAAGACATGATGATGACCATATCAATGGTGCCACCGGAGCCAAGCGATGTAATTTATATAGACGATCCACGGATAAGAGTAAGCGCAATAGAAGTAGATAAGCAAATTGCAAAAGGCATTGAGCAAATAAAAGTTGAGGAGATAAGGAGATAATTGGCTATTTAGTCAAGTAAATACACTAGCCAATTATTGGCTACATAAATAATTAAATTGGAAAACAACTTGCAGAGTAATTTGCAAAATAGATATAAAACAAAAAATAAGGGAGGTAAACAAAATGAAGAAAAGATTATTAGTAATAGCACTCTTAGCCATAATGCTTCTAACAATGTGTATGGCAATGTTTGGCGGATGCGTGGATGAAGATCCTGAACCAAGAAAGGTAGAATTGGAATTGATCAATCCTAATACAGGCGAGGCAGTCGAATGGGATGAAACTATAGACTTGCCTGAAGAAGGAACGCCGATTTATGTGCGAGTAAAGGATAAAGAGACAGGTGAGATTTTAACAGACGATGATTTACCAGAGAATACAGTTAGAGGAAGTTATCATGTTAATTTTATAATATTAGATAATGAAGGACATGTATATCGTCAAAAATATTACGAGAATTGGCCGACTAAAGAGGATATAGAATCTGTTCCATATTATAACTATTATGAAATGGCTATGTTTTTTGATTGCAGACCCAAAAATCCACAAGATTCTAAGTTTTATCGAAGATATGAAAGGAAATCAACTTATGTAAGATTTTATATCAACAAGTCTTGGCTCAATGATGACGAGAAATCCAATTAATAATCAAAAAGGGGGAAATACAAATGAAAACAATAAGAAAGGAAACAAAAACTTTTTTGGCGCTTTGTTTATTGCTGGCAATGATATAAAATAATTGGTTTCTAAAAGGATAAATGAAAATATAGATTAAAGAGCATATAAGTAAGAATTGGATATTAGCCAATTATTGGCTACATAAATAATTAAATTGGAAAATAACTTGCAGAGTAATTTGCAAAATAGATATAAAACAAAAAATAAGGGAGGTAAACAAAATGAAGAAAAGATTATTAGTAATAGCACTCTTAGCCATAATGCTTCTGACAATGAGTATGGCAGTGTTTGGCGGATGTGTCGAGGAAGAGCCTGAACCGAGAGACGTAGTTTTGGAGCTTGTCAATCCTAATACAGGCGAGGCGGTCAAGTGGAATGACACGATAGACTTGCCCGAAGAGGGAACGCCAATTCAAGTGCGAATAAAGGATAAGGAGACGGGTGAGTATTTGACGGATGACGATCTGCCAGAGAATACGGTAAAAGGAAGCTGTCTCATAAATTTTATTATTTATGATAACAAAGGGCTTACGTATATTCAAAAGTATTATAAAAATTGGCCTACAAGGGAAGATATAGATTTTTGGTGGGAATACAATTATTATGGAATTCAAATATCTTTTGATTGCAGACCTAAAGACCCGGAAAATCCCAGGGAGTTTCAACGGAAATATAAAATGGATACATATAATGTAAGATTTTATATAAACAAGTCTTGGCTTAACGGTGATGATAGATATAATCAATAATAAAAGCGCAAATATATTAGCCAATTATTGGCTACAAAAATAATTAAATTAGAAAATAACTTGCAGAGTAATTTGCAAAATAGATATAAAACAAAAAATAAGGGAGGTAAAC
>CAMWIL010000105.1 GCA_947174325.1 uncultured Clostridia bacterium | reverse complement strand
ATATAATAATTAAAATAATATAAACAATTATAGAGTAAGGAGCATTATGAGACTGGATAAATTTCTCAAAGTGTCGAGAATAATAAAACGCAGGACGGTGGCAAACGAAGCGTGCGACAGCGGTCGCGTGCAGATCAACGGAAGACCCGCCAAAGCCGGAGCGCAAGTAAAAGTCGGAGATAAAGTAGTTTTGTTTTTCGGAGATAAACAATTTGCTTTCAAAATATTGCAAGTGATCGAAAACGCCAAAAAACAGGAATGTAGCGATATGTACGAGGTGATTACTGATGAAGTTTGACGTAATACTCGCCTGCGGAGGGAGCGGAAGTCGCTGCGATCTCGGTTACAACAAACTCGCCTTTGACGTAGGCGGAATAAGCGTTCTTGAAAAAGCGCTTTCCTGCTTTTATCACGAAGATATAGACAAAATAATTATATCCTACAATCAAAACGACTTGGATTGGCTAAAATCCCTTCCCCTACCTGACAACTCCATTCTCTGTCAAGGCGGACAAACGCGTACTCAATCTATATCCAACGCGCTAAAACTCGTTGAGAATGAATACGTCATAATCCACGACGGCGCAAGACCTTTCTTGCCCCGTCAATGTCTGCTTGACGGAATGCGCGACGCGGTCGAATACGGCAATAGCCTACTCTTTACTCCGAGCGTAGACTCGTTGAGAATACTCTCCGACGGCGGCTCTCGCGCTATCGACCGAAGCGCAATCATAAAAATACAAACTCCGCAGATATTCAAAACGGAAGAGATAAAAAGAGCCTATTCCCTCGCGCCGGAAAACGCTCTGTTTACCGATGACGCGACGTTGTATGAAGAATATATAAAAAAGCCCGCGCATTTGACAAAGGGAAGCGAAAGCAACATTAAGATCACTACGAAAGAAGACTGTATGCGAGCAATAGGCGCAGATCTTTATATTGGCAATGGTTGGGATACCCACAGACTTGACTTTGATAGGGATTTGATACTTGGCGGAGTTAAGATCCCGCACGATAAAGGACTTGTCGCTCACAGCGACGGCGACGTGCTTATCCACGCGATAATGGACGCAATACTCTCCGCTATGCACGAGCGAGATATCGGAGTACTCTTCCCCGATACCGACGACAAATATAAAAATATCAGCAGCGTAAAACTTCTTAAAGAAGTCTTACAACTCGTAAAAGCAAAAGGTCTTGCCGTAAAATCGGTAAGCGCGGTAATTATGGCGCAAAAGCCAAAACTATCCCCTCACATACCTACAATTCAGCAAAACCTTGCTAATATAATGCAAATTGACGAAGAGCGCGTAAGCGTATCCGCCACTACCACCGAAAAACTCGGTATGGCAGGACGGGAAGAAGGCATAAGCGTAAGCAGCGTAGCAGTATTATTCCGCAAAGCGGTCAAATAAAAAGCTTATATAAAAAGGCGATTTAGTATCAAAACGCTAAATCACAAAAGACTTGGCAAATCAATAAAGCTGTGATAGAATAAATATATGGAAAAGAAGAAAAAAGATTTGATGTTATACCAATGGCTGTTCATAACGCCATTCAGCATACTCGGCGCGTTGGGCGCGCTTATCGTAGGTATTATGGCGTTGCTTATATTTATCACGTCGGCAAAATACGTCGTAGCGAGTTTTATGTTGGAAAGCGCAAAGATATTCCCCGCTTTCGTGTTGACGGTCATCTCTTTGGGAGTAGTCGCCGCACTCGTATATTCGGAAATAATCCTCATTAAGAAATATATAAAAAGTATGCGCGAGTTCCTTGCGGAGAAAAAACAAATTCTTACTGACTCCGACAAAAAAGAAAACTGATAGATCATAAAAAACTAAATTAAAAAACCGCTTACGTAAACGTAGGCGGTTTTGTCATTCAACAATACTCCTATTGGTTTGTAGATTTTATCATATTATAAAATGTAACGCTATCGCGACTATCAAAGCGAATACGAATAATCCTCCCGTTATCGCCAAATTGCGCTTGAAATTCTTATTGGCTTTGAACAAAAACGCTATACCCAAACCTGCATTGACGATGAGTCCGCCCAAACACGATCCGAAAGATATTGTATCGGACAAGAAAAGTTCGGTGATAATAACGCTGGACGCGCAGTTGGGGATAAGTCCGACCAACGTGACTAGTATAGGTTGCAAAACGCCGCTTTTGGACATAAATTCGGCAATTTTTTCCTCGCCGATAAAATGCACCAGTATTCCCATTACCAAATTTACAACGAATATGTAAGCCAAAATTTTGAGCGTATGCAAAAGAGGATGAACGAGATATTTTTTTACGTTGCTCTCTTTTGCGTCGTCTATATGATGTCCGCAACATCCTGTGTGAATATCAACACTTTCCTCCGCCTGATTTTCGCGGTCTTTCTCTTCGTTATGATGGTCATCATGATCATGCTCGTGAGTATGTCCGTCATGGCAATGCTCTTGCGTATTAACGTATACGTCGGCTGTCAAAGTTTGAATTTCGTCTTGATTCTCTGCCTCTTCGCGAACGCATTCATGCGCCTCGTGAACGTGTTCCTTTTCTTCGACAGGTTTCGCCAACGTCTTGTTCTTTTTCTTCCCAATCGCGCAAAATATCAAATCTACCGCATAACCTGCAAAAAGCGCAAGCACAAGTTTTGATCCTATGAGCATAAGAAGTTTGAGCCAAACGCCTTTTTGATCGATAGAAGAAAAAAGTATTGGCAAAGCCTCGTCGGAAGTCGCTATAAACACCGCAAGCAACGCGCCGAGAGTGATCTGCTTTTTGGAATACAGATCGGAGGCAAGCACAGAAAAGCCGCATTGCGGAACGATACCGAACCCTGCGCCTACTGCAACTGCATATTTAGATTTTAATTTTGCGCGCATTTTGACCGCGATCTTCTGCTCCACCAATTCTATCAAAATATAGAATATAAGCAGTAGCCAAGAGAGTTTCAACGTGTCTAAAAATGCGTCAAGTAATACGTCCCACATAAATTTCCTTTAATTTTCGGAGAATATATAAATTATTTTATTT
>CAMWIL010000104.1 GCA_947174325.1 uncultured Clostridia bacterium | reverse complement strand
TATAAATGTTATTATTAATTTAATTATATATTTTTTAGGGAGTGAAAATATGAAATACGCAGAACTTATTGCCCAAATGTCTTTGGAAGAAAAGGCAGGTCTTTGTTCGGGCAAAGATATGTGGCACACAAAAGGCATTGAAAGATTAAACGTTCCGTCTGTAATGGTTTGCGACGGTCCTCACGGACTTCGTAAGCAAGATTCAAGCGGAGTTTCCACGAATATCGACCAGTCGGTAGACGCTATCTGTTTCCCCACGGCATCAGCTGTAGCTTGCTCATGGGACAAGGAACTTCTCTACGATATGGGTTGTACCATAGGCGAAGAAGCGGTCGCCGAAGACGTTGCGGTAGTACTTGGACCGGGTACAAATATCAAAAGAAGTCCGCTTTGCGGAAGAAACTTTGAATATTATTCCGAAGATCCGTATCTTGCGGGTATGCTCTCCGCATACTTTATCAACGGCGTTCAAAGCAAAAACGTAGGAACGTCCATCAAACACTATTGCGCAAACAATCAGGAAACTTACCGTATGACGATCAATTCGGTCGTAGACGAAAGAACTTTGAGAGAGATATATCTCCTGCCGTTTGAGATTGCGGTAAAACTTTCTCAACCGCGCACTATAATGGCTTCTTACAATCTTATCAACGACACTTACGCAACAGAAAACGATTTTGTCCTCAACAAAGTGCTTCGCGACGAATGGGGCTTCAAAGGACTCGTAGTCAGCGACTGGGGAGCTACCAACCAACGCGTTAAAGGTTTGATCGCAGGTCACGATCTTGAAATGCCGTCAAGCGGAGGTATGAACGACAAACTTCTCGTAAAAGCCGTCAAGGACGGTTCTTTGGACGAGGCTCTTCTCGACCAAGCTGTCGACAGAGTACTTGATATGGTAATGCCTACCGTTGAAAATCCTAAAGACGCAACTTACGACAAAGAAGAACACTATCAGATAGCAAAGCAGATCGCTACTCAAAGCGCGGTGCTTCTCAAAAACGAGGACGACGTTCTTCCGCTCAAAGCTCAAAAGATCTTGCTCGTCGGAGAACTTGCTATTCAACCGAGATTCCAAGGCGCAGGCTCTTCGTTTATAAACTGCACAAAGATCACCACTATAGAAGAATCATTGCGTAACGCAGGCATAGAATACGAATTCACAAGCGGTTACAATCTCGATGACGACAATGAAAAGAAAAACGCAAAATTGCGTAAGAACGCAGTCGAGATGGCTAAGAAATACGACACGGTACTCGTTGTCGCAGGTCTGCCTGGCTCTTACGAAGCCGAAGGCTTTGACAGAAAACATATCAATATGCCGCAAAGCCACAATCTTCTCATTGAAGAACTTGCGAAAGTCAATAAAAATATCAACGTCGTACTTACCATGGGCGCAAGCGTAACGATGCCATGGATCGACAGCGTAAAGAGCGTACTTTGTATGTACCTCGGCGGACAGTCCGCAGGCGAAGCTTGCGTAGATCTTTTGCTCGGCAAGGCTAACCCGTGCGGTAAGTTGGCGGAAACTTTCGCTCTTGACCTTAAAGACGTTCCTTCTACTCAAAACTTCCCCGGCGCAAGATTCAGCGTAGAATACAGAGAAGGTCTTTACGTAGGTTACAGATATTTCAATACGGCAAACGTTCCCGTACTCTTCCCGTTCGGTTACGGTCTGTCATATACCAAATACGAATACTCCAACCTCAAGCTTTCGGCTGATAAAATTTCCGATACCGATACGTTGACGGTAAGCGTAGACGTGCAAAACGTTGGCGAAGTCGACGGTAAAGAAATCGTTCAGCTTTACGTCAACGACGTAGAAAGCACGGTTTATATGCCGTATCAACAGCTCAAAGGTTTTGAAAAGGTAGAACTCAAAGCAGGAGAAAAGAAAACGGTTTCGTTCACTCTTGACAAGCGTAGTTTTGCCTTCTACAACACCGACGCGCACGATTGGCAAGTTGAAAGCGGCGAATTTAAAATAATGATCGGAGCGTCCAGTCGCGATATTAAATTGACTCAAAGCGTGGAAGTAACGTCTACCGACACTGCCGAGATAATTCCGACCGACAAAGATAGTTGGTATATGAACCCGTCTGATCGCGAGATAAGCAAAGAAGAATTCCTCGCTATGTCGAAACTCAATATCAAAGAAGATTACAGAATTGCCAAAAAAGGCGAATTCACCGCAGACGATTCATTTGAGGATATGTCGCATACCAGCGGTCTTGCAAGGTTTGCGCTCAAGATAGCGAAACCCGCAATCAGAATGAGTATGAAAGCGTCCAAAAACGATCCTAACTACTTGATGATCTACGAAGTAATGAAGACTTCCCCGATGCGCGCGTTGGCATTCTCATCGCAAGGTATGTTTAATATGAAAATGGTCGACGGCGTAGTAACTGTCATGAACGGTAAGTTCTTCAAAGGCGTAGGCATGGTATTGAAGAATATCGGCGGCGATGAAGAAGACAAAGCTAAAAAGAAGGCAGAAAAGGCAAAAGCAAAAGCCGAAAAGAAAGCTGCTAAAAAGTCAAAATAACAATTTAAGACTTTAAAAACCTTGTAACAAAGTAACAAAACCGCCCTGCTATCATTGCTAGCAAGGCGGTTTTTCTTTAATTTTTTTTATGTTATTCTCTTATAGTTAAGTCTGTGTGGCTTTAATTGTGTTTTGATAGATTTATTTCAGCTTTGTTTATTATGAGATTTATTACATCCATGCGATTAGCAATATCTTGATAAACATAAAGGAAACAATTTTTTTATATATCGCTAGCATTGATAGCAAGGTATATTAATTGCTTATTAACTAAATATTTGTAGTGTATGGCTTTAAGTGTATTTTGCAATTATTTAAGCCATATTTTTTAGCGATAGCAAGAAAGGTTTCGCAAATTAGCTAAACCAAAAACTATGAGCAAATAATTACAAAACACGCTTCGCCGCTCAAAACTCCGTGGCTTACTCATTTGAGTTGATATTAATTACATATTTTAAGTCATTTTGACCAAAGCGTAGCGAAGTGGAGAAATCTCTATCCGTACTTCTTAA
>CAMWIL010000103.1 GCA_947174325.1 uncultured Clostridia bacterium | reverse complement strand
ATATTAAGGAGAACACAATGAAAAAAGTTGGCGTTGCAGTACTTGGACTCGGCGTAGTCGGCGGCGGTACTTGCAGAATTTTGATTGATCGCAAAAAGCAGATTGCGGAAGAGTACGGCGTGGATATCGACATCGCTGCCGTTTTGGACAGGGTTCCAGATAGAGTAACGGCTCTTGGACTTGAACTGTCTATTCTCGCAAAGGACATAGATGAAATTTGCGCCAATCCCAACGTAGATATAGTCGTAGAGTGTATGGGCGGAACTGAACCTGCGAGGACTTTCCTTATCAAGTCGCTTGAAGCGGGAAAGAGCATCGTCACTTCCAATAAGGAGATGTTTGCAAAGTTCTGGCCTGAACTTGAAAAGGCGGCTGAAAAAACGGGCGCGGGACTTTATTATGAAGCAACGACCGGCGGCGGTATGCCTATTATCAGAACTATGACGCAGGCTATGCAAGCCAACGGCATACAGGAAATCAAGACGATTATCAACGGTACGACCAACTATATTCTTACCCGTATGAGCGAAGAGGGCGCGGACTATCAAGACGTTTTGAAAGACGCTCAAGCTCTCGGTTATGCGGAGGCAAATCCAGTTGCGGACGTTGAGGGCTATGATTCAAGCTATAAGTTGAGCATACTTTCTTCTTTGGCTTTCAATAAGAGAGTGCCGGTAGAACTTATTTACCGCGAAGGTATCACTAAGATAACAAAAGAGGATATCAGAATAGCCAAGGATATGGGATTTGTTATTAAACTTTTGGCTATCGCAAAACAAAAAGAAGATAAGATCGAAGCGAGAGTGCATCCGGTATTTTTGCCAAAGAGCCATCCGCTTGCTAGCGTCAACGGTTCGTTCAACGCCGTATTCGTAGTAGGCGACGCTGTGGGAGATATAATGATATACGGCAGAGGCGCAGGCGCGTTGCCGACAGGAAGCGCAATCGTCAGCGATATAGTATTCTGCGCAAGACAGACAGAACACGCGAGATATTCGGAGATGTTCGACGTTATGCCTAAGAATAAGATCATCACCGATTTTGAGAGCGAATATTATCTTAGACTCAACGCAAGAGACGTCAGCGGCGTAGTTGCCGATATAGCGGCTGTGTTCAAAAAACATAAGGTTTCGATAGCGCAAATGCGTCAGGACGAGAACAAAGAGATAATACCTATCGTGTTCATTACCCATAAGACAAGCGAAAACGCAATGAAGAAAGCGATAGATGAGATCAAGCAACTCAAAAACGTACTCAGCGTAGAAAACGTCATAAGAGTAGAAAAATAGCATAAGATAAAATAACTTATATTCTAAGATATAAGTTATTTTTAGATTGTAGTATTTTAATATCCGAAGTTAGGAGAAGAAAATGTTATCCCAAAAGAGTACTCTTTATCTTGTAGCGCTATGTGACAAATATCCCGACAATAAATATATTGTTGTCGAGTGGAGCGACTTGATCGCTCTCAATACTTTGGAAGAAGAAAATTTCGATATTGCCGAAGTGTGGAACGAACTCAAAATGAACGGTTGTCTTATCATTAAATACAAAGACGACGACGAAGTTTGCTTTACGTTGACAGATAAGGCGAGAGTTATCGTTCAAGAATACAAGGTATTGACGGAGCAAATGTCCAAGCAGTCGGAAGAAAAATCAGATACTCCGATGGGCGAGACTTTTTTAAAGACGGATGAAAACGGCAGCCTTATGTTTATGCCCGGTGGCAATGAAGTCGCCAGAAAGAGGAAGTTTGAACTCAAAAAGATGAAAAAAAGCGCAATGGGCAGAGGCTTTTTCGGCGGACTTATTTCGGGAGCTATCTGCGGATTGCTTTTTGGACTTCTCGGCGGGATTATCGTAAATTTACTTATGTGAGGTAAAAATGCTCAATAAAAAGACAAGACAACTTATGAAAGCAGTATATTACAAGGCGGTCGAGAAAGACGGAACGTGTCTCATCAGCCAAAACGACTTGTTGGCTTCAATGCCTTACACTTTTCAGTTTAAGAAGAGCGAACTTGCTCCTGCGCTCAAATCTCTTGTCAGCGAAGGTTATTTTGAACTTATTACGACCGAAAAGAAAGGCGAGGAGTATTATTGTATTACTTTGCAAAAGGGCGGATATGATTTTGCCTATCAAATAGCAAAAGAAAAAAGACAGATCAGAATGAAAATCGTCTTGACCGTCGCAGGCGCAGTTTTAAGTTTTACGATAGGCGTAATTCTAAAAGCAATTTTCAACAAATAGGAGAGTATGGGAAATGGCTACCGATTTAGAATTTATACAATACGTGTGCGAACAGATAAGAGGAACGGGAGACGTTTCTTATAAAAAGATGTTCGGCGAATATATGGCTTACGTAAATTCCAAGCCTGTGCTTTTGGTCTGCGATAATACCGTTTACGTCAAGCAATTAGACGCTATTAAAGATCTTATGACTGACGCCGAAAAGGGAACGCCTTATAATGGCGCAAAAGAACATTTTATCCTTGACATCGACGACAGAGAATTAAGTGAGAAAGTTGTCTCGATCTTGGAGAAAGTTACGCCTTTGCCGAAAAAGCGTTCTACAGCAAAGAAGAACACGCAAAACTAAAAAATACAATTTTTATTGAAATTCTAATGATACCGCCAAGCGCGGTATTTTTTATATCATTACGAGCGAAGTCGAGAAATCTCAATCCCAACTTCTTCACTATTCACTTTTCACTCTTAATTTTTATTGGTAGCGTATGGCTTTAAGTGTGTTTGCAATTATTTAAGCCATATTTTTTAGCGATAGCGAGAAAGAATTCGCGAATTATCTAAACCAAAAACTATGAGCAAATAATTACAAAACACACTTCGCCGCCCAAAGTCCGCGGTTCTGTCATTTTGAGAGAAGCGTTGCGTAGTCGAGAAATCTCAATCCGCCTATTTCGCTGCTTGTAATATCTCATTACTTATTTATTTTTGCTTAACCATAATTAATAACTGTAAAATTTTGGTGAAAAAATAAGCAAAAAAACGACAAATAGCAAAAAATTCCAAAAAAAGTGTACTTTTCCTGACCGCAAATTTAT
>CAMWIL010000102.1 GCA_947174325.1 uncultured Clostridia bacterium | reverse complement strand
TACTTCCCTCTTCCAACTCAGCTTTTACTTCCGCTCCGCCGTTGTATGGCAACTTCCCGTCATACTTCCACTTGACGTTAGACAAGTCTATTACAGCTTTCTCTACCGTCCATTTGATAGTATAAGCCGTTGACGTTGTTTCTCCGTCTTTAACCAATTTTACAGTCGTTATGTACGTGCCCGCATTCTTTATCTCGTTTAATGCCGTTGTCGTTCCTTCCAACACCGTCTCTATTGTACCTTGTACGCTATATCCCGACGGCTCGGATACTTCTATGCTATACGCTTTGCCATTGTATACAAATTTCGCTCCGTCAAATTCTACGTCCTTCGTACTCGGATCTACTTCCACCTCGTACGGTATTCCGTTTGTATCTCTCAACAACCATATGAGATTAGGATTGTTTACCCTCTTCATACTCAACGTTATGTCTCTTGACATCGTCACCGTATAGTTTTCCGAGTCCGTTTTTACTCCTATTGCGTACGTCCTTACCGTCTTGAAACTAGATATATCCAACGAAGTAGTTGTCGTAAGCGAGCTTACGTTGAAGCTGCTTATTGGCGTAGGCTCAGCGCTTCCCGTCGTTGCTTGCGCCGTTAAGGTTATTCCTATACTTTCCAACGGCTTACTGCTGAGTTCGATCATTACGTCCAATGACGAGTTGCCTATTACTCCGTTAAGTACGTTACTCGTTTTATTATCCGCCGTATATACGTCCAACTTTATCTCTGCTTTGTTTACCGTAAACGACAAATACTTATCTTGAGTATCCTTGCTTGTCGCATCCCATACGTTCAGTCCTTCGCCCGTTACGCTGTTGTATGCGTTCTTCAACGTCACTTTCAATGCGTCTTTATACTCGCCTGCGTTCTTGACTATTATACTTTCTCCGTCTGCATCCCACTCAAATAAGCCTACGTATTCGTCTGCTATTGTGATCTCCATTTGACTGCTATTATAGCCCGTCACGATATAGTACTGATTGTCCCCGTTGTACGTATACCAAAGCGTAGATCCCTCTTCGGGCTCTATCTCAGGCATTGATATGACTTGAGGATCTATCTTTATTGCAGAAGAATAAGTCTTATCCAACTCATAGTTGGAACTTCCTGTGACTGACGAATCTATCTCTACCTTCGCCGTATAACTTCCCACTTGGCTAGGCGCTTCGTATGAATCGTAAGACGTTGTTCCCGTTGTTCCCGTGTAATGGATACGCAGTATACTATTCAATAGACCACTATCTCCATTACATAGATTTGTAGGCTTTGCCGTAGCTGTTGGCGGACTTGCAGTATTATCTACCTTAAAGTCTACGCTTAATTTTTTGGCGACTATCTCAAAGTCTATTATCCTAGTAACGTCACTCTCTCCCGTACTATCTCCCCATGAGTAATCTTTAGGTTGCAAAATCTTAAGTTGGATTTTGTAATTGCCCTTGTTCTTAGGCAAATTATCTCCGCTCAATTCGCTTCCCGTTGAGGTCAAGTACTTTACTTCTACTATGCTCGGATCTGCAAATGCGGAATTATACCAGTCTATGTCCGATTTGAGCGTTTCCAGCGTTTGCACTTCGCCGTTGTATGTGCTACTGATATTTTTAGGCTCTGTAAAAGGTCTTAACGTAGCATCTTCTACCTTCTTTAGATTAAGATGAAACGCAGGACGAACAGCAAAAAATTCAGTAGTAGACGGATTATTGCTACCAAATCCATCTGCTAAGATCGTATCACTGCGCGAGTAGCTACCAGAAGACGCTGAACGCAGCCAAGAATCATCGCCACTGGCATTACCTCTCTCCAAAGCGATAGTATTCCACAAACCTCTAGCTGTGAAGCTGCCTTCATACCAACCTGCTTCCGTCATCGACGGCAACCAGATATAATCGTTTTTCCACGCCGAATAATCCGTCTTGCCATAATAATTGACCATTCCGCTATTCCAGTTGGCGTTAAAATCACCGCCGCCTGAGCCTACATCGCCGTACGCATCGTTGTTGAAGTCATAAGCGGAATTGTTGACAAGGTGTGATATTTGCTTCTCCTGCCATTCTACGTTGGCAGGTTTGTCTATAAAGTCTGTCAGACTGCCCGTTACACTAGACATAGTAAATTTCGCATACGCATTACTTGCGTCCTGCGAAACAGGCGTCTCCCCGCTTCCGTCATTACTCGTATAATACCTTCCGCTTGCATTGAGCGTAATCGTCCTGATCATACTCGTACTGTACATATTCGACGGTATTTTCGTATTCGCATCTCCAGAATCGGAGTGATAATTCCACTGCGCCGTCTGCGTAGAACTCGCCTGCCACAACGTCAGGATCGGATCTTTGTCTCTATTGTTAGATAAATACACCGCTTGCCATACTATTCCGTCAATCGTCAGCGTTATTGCCTTGTTTCCATTTTTATTAAAGAAAAATTCGCTGTCACGCTTTTCCTTAGCCGCAGATGAGACGTCATTATACGTGGCATTGGGAATGCCTGTAATTTGAGCATATAATTTATCCAACTGTTCAGCATCAAATTTTTTTGAATTGTTTTCGTAGTCTTCTATTAAAATTTTGCCTATATCCGTTGTACTTGTTGTTGATGAAAGCGCATTTGCTGTATTTTGCGGCGCAAAAAAAGACACAGCGCTTACAAAGCATAAGCACAATATCACTAGCGATGATAAGACAATACATCCCCTTATTTTTCTATTACACATACCCTTTTTATCTCCGTTTGTATGCGGTCAGTAAAAGTGTACATTTACTGACCTAAACGTATTGCCAAAAATCTTTTGTTAAGATATAATTATTATGTCAAAATGCAGTCAATTTTAGCATTTTAAAGGTTATAAAATACGGTCAGTAAATGTACACTTTTTTTGGAATTATGTAATATTTTTATGAAAGATAGAATATTTTTGGCTAAATATTGAGTTTAGACAATCAAATTTGATTGGGATTTCTTAGCAAGCTCAAAATAAAATAACGTGAAATAAAAAATACCGCTCTAAGGCGGTAAACTAAATACTCTATCGGCAAAAACCGAATTATCAAACACCACTAAGACAGAAGATTGAAAGAAAAATAAGCAAAATGGTTAATCTTTATACTCCCTTGGGTATCTCTACCCTC
>CAMWIL010000101.1 GCA_947174325.1 uncultured Clostridia bacterium | reverse complement strand
TTATAAGATTATGACTTTGAGATCCAGAATAATATCTTTTATAATGATATTTATATCAATAATTATTTACAATGTTGTATTTTTTGTTACAGCAGTGAATTTTGACGTAAACTATTATATAAAGATTGCGTGTTTTGCCATAAATATACCTTTGATAATAATTACGCTATGCGCCGTGGGATTAAACTATCAACAATTAATAAGATGGATGATCAGCGCTTCCGCATTCTTGTTTATTGCCGCGCTATTGTATTATATTATATTAAAATATGACCTATATTCAAAATTCAACAGCGCTGATAAAATCAAGTTATTTTTATCTAAATATGGCGCTTATGCCGGATTGATTTTTATCGTCATTCAATTCTTGCAAGTAACCATAATTCCGTTACCCGCAGCCATAACGACAGTCGCAGGCGTCGCGCTATTCGGCGTATGGAAAACACTTTTGTATAGTTCAATAGGTATAATCAGCGGATCGATATTTGCCTTTTTTCTTGGCAGAAAATTTGGCATAAAACTAATGATATGGCTCTGCGGAAAGAGCGTATACGAAAAATATATGAAATTTGCTAAGGGTAGAGATAAAATCGTATTGACTATGATGTTTCTTTTCCCATTCTTCCCGGACGACTTATTATGCATTGCGGCGGGTATGACAAACATGACTTACTGGCAATTCTTTGCGATCATGTTGATCACCAGGCCGCTCAATATACTTGCAATGGAAGGCGCATTCAAGGGAATGTCTGCGATCCCGCTTACGGGTTACGGTATACCTATATGGATCGCAATAATCAGCGTAACTTTATTAACGGTAATACTTGCCTTTAAATATAGTAGCAAAATTGAAAATGCAATGATAAAATTATTTGACAAATTATCCTCGATCTTTAAAAAGAAAATAAAAAAGCAGGATTGCGAAGATAAAAAATATTCTACCTCAAAATCCTGCTATGACAAGGATAATATCATAAAATAAGATTTAATTAATTAACGTGATATTTATACGTTCTATACAGCAATGCGAAAATAACAAAATAGAGCGGAACGTTGAATAATAATACGCTCGGCAAAACTATCGTTCTTTCCATTGAAGCGTAATCATTTATATTCGCACCGAATTCTACAAAAGCCATCAGCGCAAAGACTATTGGCAAAGTTATTATCGGCAACAAAGATAAAAGTAGAGAAGACTTCGTATTAAACGTAGCCGGCGATTTTTTTGTAGGATCTATCAAATGTATCACGTATCTTACAATAGGATATAAAGCAACTGCTATAATAGCCAGTACCAATGCCCATGCCGGCATACGATTGTCAACGTTTCTGTTACAAATCAAATGAGATATTATTAGTTCTACAGTCCAAATCGCAAATAATATTAGAGACACATGTAAATGCAGTTTATTAGAGTAGTAATATCTATTAACGTAGAATTCCATTGTATCTTTTTTATCGTACGGCTTGACGTTTATACCTTTTGACTGAAATTTGTAAACAATTTCTTTCATTGTCAAATATTCGATATTTTCTTTTTCCTCCTCAATTGGAAGATCTTCGGGTATCGAATTAAACATATCCGAGAACGAAGATATATAATTCACCTCGTTGTTTTCGTCAAAATACTGCTTACGTTGATAAATAGGGGATGGAGCGTCGTTTTCTTGAGATTTTTCCTCTTCAACAACCTCAGCGATTTCTTCCGCCTGTTGACTAGGAGTCTCTTCTGAAGCTTCGACTTCTTCTGCAACGTCATTATTCAATTGTTCTTGTTCTACAGAATCGTTATCGTTATCTTCCAACTGTTCTATTATCTGACGCTCGCAAACGATCTCTTCAACATTTTCATCTTCAACATCTTCGACCTCAGCGACAGTATCATCATTTACTAAATCTTGCTCTTCAGATTTATCCTCTTCAATAATTTGGCTTTCAACGTTCTCGGAATCGCTTTGGCTGTGTTCATCCAAACCTTGGTCATCTGATAGAGAAGTATTATTCTCGTCATTTTCCACTTCCGACACTTGATCGTCAGCCACAGCTCCTTGAGGTAAATATACATACTTGATAACAACTTTTTCATTATCGGATGATGCCTTATTCCTTCTGGTCAACGGTCTAAAATCGGCAGGGTCAAACGGTTTTTCATCATTTTGAGGATCAAATTTAGTGTCAGATATCAAACTTGACATCAAAAAACTGGAAAATTCCCAATAAGATTTATCATTGTTAAGATGGTCGCGACCTTGTTCTGTCAAACCGTAATAAACTCTCTTTGCGCCATTTGAAACGTCACCGTCATAAGAATGAACGTACCCGTTCTTTTCAAGTCTTTTCAAGCTACTGTACAAAGTAGCTTGCTTCAAAGAGTACATTCCTTGACTTCTTTCTTGGATTGTATTGAGTATTTCAAGTCCGTACTTGTCTGCGTCCGAAAGGGCAGAAAGGACGATCATATCAGCTTGTCCGCGAACAAAATCAACATTGGCATTGAAATTATCCTTTTCCAACTCAAATCCCTCCAATTTTCTTATTCAAATATATTTTACTATAATAATTATAAAAAATCAACAAAATATTTAGACAGACAATGCTAATTGATAAGAATTTATAAAAACAGAGTAGTGGAATTTTTCACAAGCTAAACAGATGTTCATAATTACAAACATCCAACTTATAAACAAACCAAAACCTCAAACGAGCAGACAATATAAATAATTTAATAACTTCAAAAATAATATAGGGAAAAACATTATAATGTTGCCTTCTATCCTCATTTCTCTATATCTACATTTTTGAACCATACACGACTCTTATTACGGGTTACGGCTCACAAACTCACAACTCCCACATCTTCGTTAAATCACCAATATTTTGATTTTCAATCAAAATATTTATGTTAAAAATTAGAAAAATTTACAGAAGAGAAGCATCTTTATCTATTCGCAAAACGATAGCTTTACGAATAGTTTGGTACCTCTTAGCCAATAATATGCTGATATTATTCTTATTTAATTAATTTTATGTAAATATTTACGCTAAAAATAACAATAAATTATTTTAGCATTTTGCTACGATTTTTAATTGTATAATCCATTTAAATTATCTTATTGAAGATCCTAAAAGAAAATAAATATCACTAAAATTATTGTAGAATTTTTGATAGATAAATCGATTGCTCTACATTGTTTTTTCTTCATTAAGCATTAATTTAGTTAAATAAGTTGC
>CAMWIL010000100.1 GCA_947174325.1 uncultured Clostridia bacterium | reverse complement strand
CCCCCCCCCCCCCCCCCCCCCCTTTTTTTTTTTACTTTATTACACTGGCTTACCTATTAGGCTCGGGATTGGGGGCGTGGCTTTTTGTTTAAGAGCAATGTCTAAATATGCGCCGCAACATACTTTCTTGTATTTCCAACTAAAATATGATAAAAATACTCCTATTTTGTCTAAAATTTTATAAATCATTTGCTTATTGTAGCAAATAATGTTATTATTAATATATACAAATTTGCGATTGTCAACAATTATCCGGAGAGAATTTATGGCTGAGTTTTTTATCAATTTTTCAAGATACATCGATGAAGATGCGCCTGTCAAGATCAGAATGATAGGAGAAACGCAGCAAGAAGACAGCGTCAATGAAGAACGCAGGAATTCGGATATTATGGCGCTTGAATACATCATTTCGGGCGAAGGTATTTTGGAAATCGACGGTAAAAATTATTATCCTAAGGTGGGAGACGTATTCTTTCTCAAAAAGGGAAGTCATCACAAGTATTCTTCAAGCAAGAAAAACGGTTGGCACAAAATCTGGGTAGTGTTTGAAGGCAGGCTTATGGAAGAAATCGTTGATATGTATTTGCCCAAAGATACGTATCTTTTCTCAAATTGTTACGTCGGCAATTATTTTCAAGACATTTTGTACTATCTTAAAAACTTTAAGAACAATTATAAAAAACTTACTGACGGCGTATCTATTAAGCTCTTCGAGATATTCACCGCTATACGAAGCAATTCGACGATGGAGAAGAAAACCAGCCTTGCCATGCAGATAAAAGATACTTTGGATATGATGGTGGAAAGCGAACTATCTTTGGAAAGCTTGAGCGCGCAGTTCGGATATACGAAAAATCATATTATTCACATTTTTAAGAAGGCGTTTGGTATCACTCCTTACAACTACTTTTTGGAGAGGAAAATAGAGTACGCGAAAGTATATTTGGATAATTGCTCATTGTCCATTGCCGATATAGCGTCAAAACTATCTTTTAGCGATCAGCAGTATTTTTCCATCTGTTTCAAAAAGATCGTAGGCGTTCCGCCTATAGTTTATCGTAATAAGAAGTATTGATTATATAAGATTTATCTTTATACGACATTTATATTTAGTTGAAAATTTATACATTATATGCTAAAATATCATAGTAATAAATTTAAGCAGTCGTTTTGTTTACAAAAAACGCAAATATTGAGGTGTACTTATGCATTGGGCGGAACAGATAGCGCAGAGAATCATTGACAGAGATCCAAACAAGGAAGAATACGTTTGCGCCGCGGGAATCAGTCCTTCGGGCTCTATTCATATCGGCAATTTCAGAGATATTGCCACTTCTTATTTTGTTGCCAAATCTTTGAGAAAAATGGGTAAAAAGGCAAAGTTGCTTTTCTCGTGGGATGAATTCGACCGTTTGCGTAAAGTGCCGGTCAACGTCGCTAGGGTCAACGACGATATGGAAAAGTATATTGGCTGTCCGTACGTAGACGTTCCCAATCCTTTCCCCGAAAGCGACGCGAAGAACTATGCGGAGTATTTTGAAAATGAATTTGAAAATTCTCTAAAAAAGTTCGGTATTCAAATGGAATTCCGTCATCAGGCGGAAATGTATAGGTCAGGCAAATACAAGGACTATATTCTACTTGCGTTGAAAAAGCGCGGAGAGATATTCGATATTATCGATTCTCACCGTACGCAAGAAGCGCAGGAAGGCGAACGCGAAGCTTATTATCCCGTAAGTATTTACTGTCCAAAGTGCGGTAAGGATACGACGAAGATCGACAGTCTTTCCGACGACTGTACGAAAGCGACTTATTCTTGCAAATGCGGACATACGGGAAGTTTTGACTTCAACAAGGATTTTAATTGCAAGCTTGCATGGAAAATAGATTGGCCGATGAGATGGTGTTACGAAGGAGTAGATTTCGAGCCGGGCGGCAAGGATCACGCAAGTATCAACGGAAGTTACGACACGTCCAAGCATATATCCAAGCAGATTTTCGGATATGAAGCTCCGATATTCCAAGGCTATGAATTTATTGGAATAAGCGATAATAACACCACTACGGGAAAGATGTCCGGTTCTACGGGATTGAATCTTACTCCCGAAACTTTGCTCAAACTCTATCAACCTGAGGTGCTTTTGTGGTTGTATTCAAGAAACGAACCGCTTAAAGCTTTCAACTTCTGTCTTGACGACGGAATACTCAGACAGTATTTTGAGTTTGACAAGATGTATAACGATTATAAAAACGGCACCGCCAACGAACTTACCAAGTCTATCATGGAACTTGCAAGCGTAGAAGGAAGAAATCTTGATCTTGTTCCGATGAGCCTTATCGTTCAACTTGGTTCGGTTGTAAACTTTAACTTGAAAATGCTTGAAGTAGTGTTTGAAAAGTTGGGTACGCCTTTTAAATACGAAGAGTTTAAAGATAGGTTAGAGCGCGCTAAATTCTGGCTGGAGAAATGTTCTCCGCAAGATATGAACAAGCTTAGAAAGGGCAGGAATTGGCAAGTTTACGATACTCTAAGCGATATGGAAAAAGAGGAAATATCTCAACTCTACGATTTCCTTAAAAAAGGCGACTATGATTTGGCAGGTTTACAAACGGAGTTATACGCTATACCAAAGAGAGTACGCAATTTGACGTTGGAGGATAAAGAACTCAAAACTTGTCAAGGCGCATTTTTCAAAAACGTATATAAGCTTTTGATCGACAAAGAAAGAGGTCCGAGACTTTATCTCTTCCTTTACGCAATAAACAAAAACGACTATCTGTCGCTTTTGGACTTCTCGTATCCAAAGACAAAAGAGGAAGAAGAGAGTGAAAAAGTCGTAGAGGAAGTTGTTGAGGAGACTAAGGTTGAGTACGGCGAGCCCGATCCGGTAGCTGACATAAAAGACGAAGTCGAACTTTCCGATTTTGAAAAGATAGATTTGAGAGTATGCAAGATCTTGAAATGTCAGGAGATTCGCAAATCTCACAACTGCTATAAGCTTACGCTTTTTGACGGCAAGGACGAAAGAGTAATAGTATCCTCGATCAAACATTATTATAAGCCTGAACAACTCGTAGGCAAAAAGATTATCGTTGTTGCAAATCTCAAACCTGTAAGAATAACAGGCGTTACCAGCAACGGTATGCTTGTCGCAGCGACAAACAACGCCTGCGGCTCTCAAGTGATTTTCGTAGACGATATCGTCCCCGAAGGCACGCAGATAAAGTAATATAGTATTTTATGTGTTAATAAACAAATAT
>CAMWIL010000099.1 GCA_947174325.1 uncultured Clostridia bacterium | reverse complement strand
ATTTGTCTTTGCTCAACGCGTAAGCTTTGAGAGTGTCAAAGAACTTTTTCTGCTTCGCGGAGAGCTTTTCGTAAGCCTCGTCAAGCGTAAGTCTTGGAGCAGCCGTCTTTGCCTTCGTCGCTGACTTCTCGGCGTGTAAATGCGCAACTTTTTCTTCGCTATGCACTTCTTTTATTATCTCTTTCTCAATGATTTTTTCTACAGGCTTTTCAACTATTCTCTCTACTACTTTCTCCGAAGGCTGTTGCATTATTGGCAAAACGACTTGCTTTTCGTTATTTCTATTTGCCGATAATTCAACTATTTGCTTCATAAGCATTTCCTGATTACGCATCAGACTTTCATTCGTCTTTACCAACATTTCTATTTTCTTTGCGTTGTTGTCTTCTTCTACCGACTTTTCGCCGGTAGCAATCATTTGAGTTTGTATTTCTTTTCTTATCGATTCTTTCAATTCTTCAATAATTTCTACGTTTACAGTTGTCGTAGCTACTTCATTTTCGGCTACTTTTTCAACAGACTGTTGCTCGGATAGTTTCTTCACTAACTTGTCAATAGCTTCATCGTCTACAAATTCCCTCTTAGTTGGTTGTTCGGCAAGTTTTTCCAAAAACTTTTCTATTCTATCTTCATTTTGAGCATTCTGTTCTAAAAGTCTTTGAACAAGTTCATCATTTGTGGACGCTTGCTGCGGTAGGTACTGCTGTACGTTTGGCAACATTGCGCTTACCGCTTCGTTTATCATTCCCCGCATATCCTCTATCCCTATTGCAGGTTGAGCATAAGCGTAGGACTGTTGTCCTACAGCTCCGCCGACATTAGCGTTTCCGCCCATAATTCGCATATACATCATTTCTTCTCTGTTTCGAGCGTACTCGTCCTTCGCATCTTCAAGTATGCGTTGAGATTTCTTGTAACCGCGCTTCTCTAAAAGCATAAAGACAAAAGACAATACGGCTAATCCCATCAATACGCTTGCTATTATCGTCCAGTTGGTCATACTAAGCCCAAACAATCCCGCAACGTAGAATGAGTTGTATTTGCCTTCTACCGTACGCTTATTCTCTTTCTTCTTGCTTGCATAACTTGCGCCCTTAGCAACAAATATTATGATCAAGACTATACTCGCAACGCTTGCTATAACTTGCCACCATTGTTTTAATATATCCAACACCTTATCAAAGTCGACGTTATTTCCGGGCGTAGGATCATTATTGCCCGGCTCTTCCGGAGAGGTCGGTTCATTAGGCTCGATAGGAGTTACAGGAACGTCAGGCTCTGTAGGCTCTTCCGCGTTTTCTTTAATTTCCAACGTTGCCGTCATCGGCTCTATATCATTATAGTTTGGTTCTTCGTGCGAGAATTTCGCTGTCACCGTGTAATTTCCTATTTCTGTTTTGCCGTTATTTTCATACGATACGCTTACGCCGTCAGGCAACGAGCCTTGTATTTCTATACTGTGCGCCTCACCGTCGTAATCAAAACTCATATCTTCAAAGACTATGCCACTCATATCATACGTGCCTTTATATATGGTCAAAGTTATATCTTTGGATAAATCAGTACCTTTGTACGTTACAGTAAATATCTGTCTGCCAGCTTGTATATCACCTTCTAATTCCAACACCGATTTGTCAGTTATTTTTACAGGTCTATTCGTATAATTCCAATCTGATTCGACTTCCAACGCAGCTAGAATTTGTTCTTTAGTCACAGGATAAGTAAACGTAGTCGAACAATATACGTCTAAACTCTCTATCACAGCTTTAGCCACTTGTATGACAACTTTTTTCTTTATTGTGTTTTTGTTGCCGTCCGCATCGTACGTACCGTCCCATACCGATATCGTTATTTCCGTTTCGCCCGCAGTCAACGTGCCGTCCGGAGTACGAACTTCGTAGGCTTCGTTGCTCAAAATCTTTTCACTGTCATCCTCGTACTGCGCCGTCACCGTAAGATGTTTTTTTATTTCTTCCATGTCAAATGCATCGTAAATAACGTCGCCGTCATTGACGTTAACGAAAATGTCTTTGATTTCAGGCGCAACAAAAATAATCGTTTCTTTGCCCGTCTGCACTTCGTAGTTGTCCGTATCGTCAGGCGTGAAAATCCACGTGTACTCCCTTTGTTCAATACTCGGCGTTTGAGCGCCCCAACTGAAAGTACCCGCAACGCCGCCTGCTATATTTGTCACGACAGGCAATCCTTCGGTGACATATCGCGCCGATTTCTGCTCGTATTGCGGCTGTACGTTGGGCTTCGCTTTTTTGATCTCGAACGTAAACGTCAATACGTCATAAGTCATATCGTCCCAAGGAGAGTTTTGCGGCTTGATTTTGATAGTATACGTACCCGCATTAGTCTGCGACATACTATCCGAATCTTCCGTTATACTCATTTTATTTGCGTCCCAACCGACAGGCGCATACGTCTGCGGATTACCGGTATAAGCATATTCATTTAAATCTTCCGTAGGCTTCGTAACAGTCAATTTTTCATCTTGCACCGTTGAACTAAAATCAAAGGTTGCCGTGATCTTGCTATTGTTGCTTATTGTTGCGCGGCAATACGCAAAAACTCCGAAATTATGTTTATAAATCACATCTTTGTTAGAAGCATTAGAATATGTCAACGTTAACGTAGAATAAGTTTCTTTATGCTCGGAATTATTTGTAGAATAAGTTATTGATTTCACAAATTGCGCAGGAGTTGTCGTTGCGCCTTGAGAAGTACTAAAAATAAATCCGACGTCAGATCCTTTTTGAGCATCGCCGTCAAAATCGTATATTTCGCATCCTGTGCCATTAGTAGCCGAGCTATTAGTTCGGATAATAGAAGATGAGATAGTATATACGACTTGATACTCGCGCCAAGCAGGGACGGTAATTGAAGCTATGACGTCTGCATAACAAGCCTCATAATGCAGATTTGACGTAGATTCTATTTTCACTTTATTATCCGAAATCGATGCAGAAATATCGCTACCTTCAGCATAATCGTACGTATCCGAATAGGCAAGAGAACTGGGACTGACAGTAACGGAACTCGTATTGCCTTTATTGGTATCGTATATCTTTACATTTTCCAAAGTAAAATCGGGGCTACTTGTCGCAGCATAGACTTCTTGAATCTTGCCCGTATCTCCCACGTTAAAATAAAGCGCTCCCGCGCATAATACAACTGCAATGCACAACGTTATCGTTAAAACAAGCTTTCTATTTATATTATTAATTCGACTTTTACTAGACATTTCTATCTCCTCTGTTCCCCGTCGATTTATTTGCCAATGATCGTGTGTTTCCCCAACACAACGCCAAATTTATCGATCGCAACATTCTAAGTCAGTAAAAGTGTACTTTTACTGAC
>CAMWIL010000098.1 GCA_947174325.1 uncultured Clostridia bacterium | reverse complement strand
CTAATTAAGAACATTATACAATCTTTACTTATGAATTGCAATACTTATATTCAATAAATATATTAATTTAATTCGACAGAGCCGTTTTCATTTAGCTCGGCAGCTGCGGTCTCGTCGGTTTGTTTATCTATCTCGTCAGCGACTGTCTCGTTGACTTGCGCGTCTATCTCATCGGCGGCGCGCTCGTTTTCGTCTGCGATCTCGTTACCCGTTAATAATTTGTCGCTTTTACTTTCCCGATTGATATGTCTGAAAAATACGATAGTCAAGATCACGGTGACCATCATAGCTATCAAGTCGGCAAAAGGCGCGGCAGCCAAGATACCGTCTATACCGTAATAAATAGGAAGTATTACGATCAACGGAATAAAACATATTATATCTCTTATAAGCGACGTCAACACCGCAAAGATCGGTTTGCCGACCGCTTGGAAAAATATAGAAGTCATCTTGATCGTACACGTGAACGTAACCAGCGCCAAGAATATGCGGAACGTCTTGATCGCAAAATCCCAATAATCGTCAGGGTTTGGAATATTCGTAGGCTTGCCGAATATGCTTACTACTCCTCGCGGCGCAAGTTCGAAAAGCAAAGTCGCGATAATTCCTACCGTCAACGTACTCAACAAAATTGCTCTGTAAAGTTTCTTTACTCTGTCAAAGTTACGCGCTCCGATATTATATCCGATTATAGGTTGACATCCAAGCACGATACCGACGACGATATTTATTACCACGGTAAACACCTTGCTTTCGATACCTATGACAGCAATAGGAATATCCGCGCCGTAATGCGACATCGAACCGTATTTAGCCAACATAATATTGCACACGAGTGAAATTATCACTATCGTCATCTGCGTGATAAACGAAGACAATCCCAATTTGCACGTCATACCCAAAATCTTCATATCAGGGATCAAACTCTTGAGTTTGAGCTTGAACGTCTTTGTGCGGAAAAGGTATACGATACTGATTATGAACGATACTATCTGTCCAATAACTGTCGCCCATGCCGCGCCCGCCATTCCCCAATGGCAAGCAAAGATAAATACCGGATCCAAAATGATATTTACAATCGCGCCCGCAAGCATCGAAGCCATCGACCATGACGGACTTCCGTCCGCGCGAACTACCGCATTTATCATATTTGACAACATATAGATCGGGAAGAAAGCCAGTATTATATTAAAATACTCCACAGCCATACCAATGGTATTTTCCGACGCGCCGAACAATGAAAGCAATTGTTTTTTCAAAGGGAAAAATACAGCAAGCAATATCACGCTGAAAATTATGGTAAAGGTAATGCTCGTTCCTACGCATTTATGAATATGCTCCGTCTTGCTCCTGCCTTGATGGATATTGATATAAGCGGCTGAACCGTCGCCCAAACACCAAGCAAAAGCCTGCGCAATAATGAAGATCGGAAATACTACGCCGGTAGCCGCGTTGCCCAACGTACTGAGTTCGCTGTTGCCGACAAATATTTGGTCTACTATGTTGTATAGCGCGCTGACAAGCAAAGAAAGAACGCACGGTATACAGAATTTCACCATAAGTTTGGAAATCTTTTCTTTGCCTAAAAATTCCGAATTTTCAAAGTCTGCCATAATAAAAAAGCCTCCGATAAATCGTTTTTCGTCTTTGTCGGAGTAAAGAGCGTGTGAAACCTACGAAGCGACATAAAAAGAGCGCAGAATTGTCGAAATTCTACGCTCTTTTGGCTGTCCAACATTGCTTATTTTAACAGTTTTGAATTTTTTTGTCAAACAAAAATCGGCATTTGCGCGGATAAAATCTTCACTGAATATCAACGTTAATTTATTTGACCTTAGCTATTTTTCTATTATAGCACAATAGCGACGGAATGAACGAGAACGGCGACAATACCAAAGATAAAAACAAACATATAAATATTGATCCGACAAACACAATCGCCGCGACAAAGAACAAGATAATTTTCGTAACAATCAAAAATATCAAGCCGTCTGGCGAAAGCGAAAATATCACGCCCGGCAAACTCATTATATGTCCGCCTGCGGTACAAAACTCAAAAACTATTCCCTCGTCCCATCCCCATATCATTTGAGACGTAAAAGTAAACGCAATTATAGCAAGTACGCAGCCTGCTCCAAAGACAAAAGAAAATTCTTCCTTATTCCGTTGAAGCGCCAATACCAGAAAAGTAATTATGAGCGCAACCGCAGGGATTGCCGCAATGATCAAAGCCCAATTGCGACGTTTTTTCAAAGCGGATTTTTCATACTCGATCTTGTGCTGTTTCCGCTGTATTTCAGCGTCTTCTTCTTTCTTTTGGGCAATTACGCGTTCTTCTGCGGCTTGACGGTTTAATTCCGCGCACGCTTTACATATCAATTTTGGATGGGTAGTTTCTTCTTCGCCTTCGCGCACTACTTTTCCGCATTGCACGCACATACCTATTATATCCGCTTGTATCGCTTGCGCGCTTGTTACGACAGAAGTTTCCGAATCAGCTTCCCCTTCAACGCCGTCTTCAAAATAGGAAATAGGAACTTGAAACAATTTGGAAATTTTAGAAATAGTATCGAAGTCAGGTTGAGACTCGCCTCTTTCCCATTTGGATACCGCTTGATACGTGACGTTTAGCACCTCGCCGAGTTCGGCTTGCGTCATATTGTTTTTCTTTCTAAGTCGAGCGATTTTTTCTCCGTAATTCATAATTGATTTTTCTCTCCTGTATTTTTGTATTTCAATTTGATTTAATTTTACACTTCCACAGAAAAAAATTCAATGTTATTCACTCAACCGTTAGTTGAATTCCTATATAATCAGTTGAAAATAATTATTTTGACAAGATTTTTTAAACTAAATATGCGCTTTGCTCTACTTTTTATTAACGAAAAAATTATTGAATACTCTGCTTACGAATTTGCCGAAACAGCGGCATAGAAAATTGAATATCAAACCCAGCGTAGGCTTCAAGTAAAATACTTTTTGCATAAATTTCATAAATGCAAACTTGAGTTTTAGTTTTCTTATCCATCTCTTATAGATTTTCGGCTTACTGCTTGCAATAGACTTCGCGCAGTATTCTCCGCTTGTCAAACCGTACCTAAGCCCCGACAACGTGAGCGGATCGCACGCGCCCGCGGCGTCGCCTACAAACATAATATTTTTATTGACTATAGGATAGCCTACGCCAATAGGAGTCATAGCGGAAGTCAACTTCGCCGTATCTATGTCAAATCCTTGCGACTTTGAAAAATCGGAAAATATTTTTTTATAATCTCTTGCCTTTACAAATTTATCCGTCATTCCCACGTTGGTGATTCCCCCGTACGTACTCACCCAACAATAACCTCTCTCAGTAACTCCGAAATGAATATCTATCGACTCTTCCTTATCGCTTTCAAACGTCATTTGCAAAGCAATATTCCGCTTTTTATTTTTTTGATATCTGCTACCAAATCCCGTTGCGCCGTCGGCAAATACCAAATATTCATATTTAAGTTCTCTGCCGTCGGACGTTTCGATAGAATTGTTTTGCATATCGTGCGCAATTATCGCGCAGTTTTCAAATACTTCAATCCCTTTGTCTTTGGCAAGTCTGAAAAACGCGTCGTCAAGTTCTACCCTATCAATCTTCTCATTAGTATAAAGAAACTTATTGATAATATTGAGTCGTTTTTTACTATTGTATAAAAT
>CAMWIL010000097.1 GCA_947174325.1 uncultured Clostridia bacterium | reverse complement strand
GTATAAAATATTAAAATCTTTTATTAAAGAATAATGACATTCATCCAAATTTAATCCGAGTTTTTCATAAGCGGTTTTTGTCTTATTCGTAATATAGCCCGCGCAACATTTATATCTGGGAAAAGCGAACTTTTCAATAACGACTATATCATCTATTCCCAAACGATACAAATTTAGAGCGGTAGCGATGCCGGCAGGTCCACCGCCGACAATTATTACTTTATAAAAATTCTTATCAATCATTGCTTGTTCCGACATACTACACATTATAACCTGCAATTTATTATATGTCAATGGCAAATCAAATTATTGCTTCTTGTCTTTATCTATTTTATCAGGATTTGTCTCAATATGAGATTCTGCATACGCTTCCATTCTGTTATTGATCCACCACGACCAAGCAATACATATCAACGACGCTAAGATGCACAGTTCTTTCATAAAAATCGCTCCTACCACCGCCAAAGCGATAAGTATCAACATTTCAAAAATCATCTCAACGCAATGATCTTTTCGCCATTTCTTTTCAAAGTAGTCTTTTTTTTCTTTTGCCGTGAATATGCTATTGTCCAATGCCAAAGCAATATTTTCTTCGGCTTTTTCTTTAAACTTTTCTTCGCTTAGCCTCTCGCCCGACAAAATTTCGTTTATGCTTACGCCGTATTTTTCGCTTAATATTTGCAGCATTTCGACAGGCGGTAAATAATTCCCGTTCTCCCAACGGGATATCGTTTTGTTGGTTACTCCGATTTCTTCGCCCAACTGTTCCTGCGTAAGATCACATTCGCGTCTCAACTGCGCAAGAAAGCGACCGATTTTTATCATATCCATGATTTGCTCCTCCTTTTCAATTGTATTATAGCGTATTTTGTTAAATTTGTCTTTCCCATAAACAGCGAATTTCAATGTCTAATTCAAAATACTGCGTTTGACAAATAAAAAACCCCTTTAAATAGACGAATAAGACAAAACTCTACGGAGCGTAGATAATATTATTTGCTCAACTATGATATAATAAACTCAAAGGAGGCTTATATGGACACTATTAAAATTGGACTATTTATTAAAAGTTTGAGGAAAGAAAAGTCTTTAACGCAACGAGAAGTTGCCGAGCAGTTAAACGTTTCTGAAAAGACGATTTCAAAATGGGAAACAGGAAAAGGCTTTCCTGAAATCAGTTTAATGCTTCCCCTATGCAAAATATTCGGAATTAGTATGAACGAACTTTTATCTGGGGAAAGGCTAAGCGAAGATCAATATATTGAAAAGGCAGAAGAAAACATCACTTCTCTAGTCAAAGACAAAACGACGCCGCGAACAAAAGTTGTTATTTCTACAATATCTTGTATTTTAGCAATGTTATCAAGCCTTGCCATAATTTTTATAGCAGCGTTCTCTGCAACTCAAATATGGCTTCGTCTTGTAATGATCGGAATTGCATTAATAATAATGATTTCTAATGTTTCCGTAATACTTCTTGTAGCAGTGAGTACGGAAATTTATGAATGCGATAAATGCGGAGAAAAATTTACTCCTACTCTTTCCGCTTATCTTTTAGCGCCGCATACATTTAATAAAAGATACTTAAAGTGTCCTTGCTGCGGCAAAAAAAGTTGGAACAAAAGCCATATAAGGAAATAGTAATTATCTTTGCGTAAAGGAATACGCTATTCGGCATCTGCATTGATAGAACTTTTGGACGATAGCTTTTTCATCTCAAATTTACGCAAAAATATTTTTTCTTCTATAATCGATACGGCTAAATGGACAACCATACCCAATCCGAACATTAGAATTATCATATCCAAATCGAATGTTAAAGCGTTTGTTATATACAGTATATAGAAAATTCCGTAATAAACTAAATTTATTATCAGTGAATTAATGGCGTTGTAAATAGTTTTACCTAAACCAACAAAAATATTATCGATTATTGCGCAACCTGCGTAGGCAATATAAAAAGGAGCAAGTTTTATTGTTATAGAAAAAATTTCTTCTGCATTTTGTAGGTTTTCCGCATAGCGATAAAACGGCGTCCACAAAGGAATTGTTATTGTCCAGATGACAATAACTGCCGCCGCAATAAAGTAATAATTAAATTGATTTAATTTTGTATATCCGTCTTTGCAATCTCGTCTTATAATTTCTGATATGGCGGTAATGGGAATTAGCAACCATCCCCAAATAAAATTATTTGCAATCCAGTAATTGCCCTGCTCGGCAACCATATTGACCATTTTGCAAACCATTACAGCATATATTAAATTATCAATAAATTGCTGTACTCCTGAAAAAATGCCCACCTTGCACCATTCCTTCAACACGGGCAGATCGCTTTTATTAAACCAACACAATTTGATATATTTTTGAGAGTAAAGCAATACAAAACTTGATATGGCAAGTAAAGTATTGACTATAATATTTGATATAGCAATACCATAAACACCAAAATTAGGTATAAAAACGAAATCTGCAATTATAGAAAGCGCGGTACTTATTGCCAAGAAAATATAGACGTTTTTATCTTTCCCAATCACTACAAAAACGACATTTACAAAACTAACAATTATCCCGATCATAAAAGCGATTGTTTCAAGTTGCAGATATGCGTTTACGGTGGCTACGTCTATTTCGTCAGGATTCATTGCTTTTATTAATACAACGCCATAAATTAACACACCTATTGAAAACAGTGTGTAAATTATAAAAGTCAAAATCGCCGTTTTAAACGTATGCCTTGCAAAATTCTTCTCGTCATTTTTTAGAATTTTATTAAGTATGGAATACAACGGAATTATTAAAAACGCCTGTAGCGTTTCATTGATTAAGTCAAACCATTCCATTTGACCTATGATATTGAATACGTCAGGTTGCGAGTTGGAAGAAATGATAAAAGTTCTTATAGTCTGATACACTGCAGGAATAAATGCCAACGAGCACAAAGCTATAAATAATTTCCAATTAAATTTTTTCAGTTGTAAAAATTTTTCTTTCATAATATTTGGGATCATTTATTCTTTTTAATAAATGGTTTTACTATTTTAAATACGCTGCCTGCTCTAGTACTGTCTTTAAATAGTTTATTAAGGTTGCCGTTTACGGTCTGCGCTGTCTTGTATTTCAGCACTATTTTCTTGATCTCTTCTATTTCGCTCTCTGTCAACGGATTTTCCAATTGCTGCAAAGCAGTAGAAATTTCATCATCCGGCGCAATTTGTTTTTGCATTGTAATTGCGTTGTTTATTAACTCTTTCTGAATTTTAATCGAAATTGACGCCTCTTTTTCCCAAAAAGTTTTCATAAAAGAGTAGCCGTTATCATTTGAAATAATGTAATAATTAGTTTCTATACCTTCGTTTAATTTTATCAAATATCCCAGATATGAACATAGTTGAAAATCAAGCGCGTTCTTCCCGCCGACTTCTACTCTCTTATATTCAATTTTTGCTTTAGAAGATAAAATATCTAAATGAATATCAAAAGTAATTTTATCGGCTTTTTCACTGTAAAAAATAATGACTCGATCTTCGTCTGACAAATCCCCTATTCCATTAAGGCTATTAGTGTTTTCATAGTCAATTAAGAATATATCCATAACTTATTCTCCTTTGTGTTTAATAATTATAACATATTCTTATTATTTTAGCAACTAGTGTAATATACAATTAGCCTAAAAATTTATTTATTATCAACTATGATT
>CAMWIL010000096.1 GCA_947174325.1 uncultured Clostridia bacterium | reverse complement strand
ATTTATGTATTTTTAACAATTATTATGTAAAATTTACAGAATTTGGAAAAATAAAAAGCGACAGGACGGGCTTTTGCCCGTCCTGTTTTGGTGAATGAAGATTTTGAATTATTTGAAATACTTCTCGTACAAGCCCTTGAAACCGCAACCGTGTCTTGCCTCGTCCTTTGCCATTTCGTGAACGGTGTCGTGTACGTCGTCATAGCCGAGTTGTTTTGCAAGTTTAGCAAGTTCAAGCTTGCCGGCGCAAGCGCCGTTTTCCGCTTCCATACGCATTTTTACGTTTTTAGCGGTGGAGTCGGTAAGAACGTTGCCAAGGAGTTCGGCAAATTTAGCGGCGTGCTCAGCCTCTTCAAATGCGTATCTCTTGAATGCTTCCGCTACGTCGGGATATCCCTCTCTGTCCGCTTGTCTGGACATTGCAAGGTACATACCTACTTCCGAACATTCTCCGTTGAAGTTTTCGATAAGTCCTTTGATGACGCGTTCGTCATAAGCCTTTGCAGAGCCTACTACGTGTTGGCATGCCCAAGACATTTCATTTTCTTTAACTTCATTGAAAGTTGTTGCGTTGCAGACAGGGCACTTATCGGGAGCGCTGTCGCCTTCGTGTACGTAACCGCACACTGTACATACATATTTTGCCATAAAATTTTACCTCCGTAAATAATATATAATCGTATTTTAATTGTCGTTGTTATTTTTGCACTCGTCGCATAGGTTGTAAAAACTTAGTCCGAAACTTGAAAAGTCGCAGTTGTTGCAATATCTGTCGAGCAAACTTTTCATGTCTTCGGGATAGGGCATGTCAACTATCTTTCCGCACTTGGAACATATGATATGACAGTGGGTGTCAAGTTCTACGTCATAGTGCTCTTTTTCTCCGCAACCGACGACGCGACCCAAAATTCCTCTTTTTTCAAAATAAGCCAAATTACGGTATACCGTAGCAAGCGAAATATTGGGGATAGTCTTGCGGCATTCCTCGTATACTTTATCCGCAGTCGGATGACATCTCATATTTTGAATTACCTCAAGCACTGCTTGTCGGCGGGAAGAGAACTTTTCCATATATTGATATAAATATAACATATTGCTTGTCAAGTGTCAAGAAAATAATAATAATTATCATTATTGTTTTATCATAATATAAAGATAAGATTTTTAATTCAAACTGTTTGCGTTTAAATCGTAAACGTACTAAAAAATCCTTGACAAGGCAATACTTGCTATTGTAAGATAAATAAAACCTAGTAAAAAAGTAGGGATTGAAGAGAATGGCAAAAAAACTTAAATTCAACATAGAGGGAATGACCTGCGTAGTATGTTCGGGAACTTGTCAAAAAGCTATAAGCAAACTTGACGGAGTAAAGACTTGCAACGTCAATTTTGCAAGCGGAGTAGCGTTGGTCGAATATGACGAAGAAAAAGTAGGAGAGAAAGAGATATTCGGCGCGGTAGAAAAAGCCGGATATAAAGCGGTCGCCGGGGAAAAGCAAGAAAAGAAACACGGAGTTGTCAAAGTCGCTATTATGCTTACGCTTTCGATCGCGCTTCTCGCGTTTGCAATGTTGGCGATGACGGGAGTAAAATATCCGTCGCCAATTTCGCCCGACGATAGTCCGATCGTATTCACCGTGATACAATTGATATTGTGCGTACCCGTTATGATAATGGGCGGAGCGTTTTACGTGCGCGGTTTTAAAAATTTGTTCAAGGCAAAACCCAATATGGACAGCCTTGTCGCAGTAAGCACTACGACGGCGTTTATATACAGTTTTGTCAACTTTATACTCATTTGTATGGGAGACGCTCACAAGGTACACAACCTGTATTTCGAGAGCGTAGCCGTGATAATCGCGATAATCACTTTGGGCAAATTCTTAGAAAGCAAATCGCTCAAAAAGACTGGCGACGCTATCAGACAGCTTACTTTGCTTACGCCTGCTTTTGCAACAGTGTTGAGGAATGGCGAATGGGTAAAAGTTGACAGTAGCGACGTCAAAGTCGGCGAAACGGTACTAGTCAAAGCGGGAGAGAGTTTTTGCTGCGACGGAGTAATTATTGAAGGAGAGAGCAGCGTTAATGAAAGTATGCTTACGGGAGAAAGTATGCCCGTAGACAAAGGCGTAGGCGAAAGAGTGTTCGGCGGGACTGTCAACGGCAACGGAATTTTGCAATTCCGCGCGGAAGGCGTAGGCGAAGAGACGAAGTTGTCAAAGATAATCAAATTAGTCGAGGACGCGCAAAATTCAAAAGCGCCGATAGCAAGAATAGCAGATAAAGTATCGGGAGTATTTGTGCCGATAGTAATAGCTATCGCTCTATTGTCAGGAATAATATGGTGGGCTACGAATGGATTTACTCTTGCGATAAAAATATTCGTCAGCGTGCTTGTCATTGCCTGCCCGTGCGCTTTGGGACTAGCCACGCCTACTGCGATAATAACGGGAATCGGAAGAGGCGCGAAAGGCGGTATACTCTTCAAAAACGCCGAAAGTCTTGAAAGATTGGGAAGCGTCAATACTATAGTTTTCGATAAAACGGGTACTATCACGAAAGGTTCGCCTACGCTTACCGACAAATACTTGTTGGGCGAGGAGAACGAGATACTGCCTCTTGTACGAGCGGTCGAGAGCGTGAGCGAACATCCTATCGCTTTGGCTATAACGAGCGAATTGCCTGACAACGGAATGAAAGCCGAAGTCAAAGTCTTGTCAGGGTACGGACTTGAAGGCAAAGTAGATGGCAAAATCGTTCTTTGCGGAAATAAAGCGCTTATGGAAAACAACGGCGTAGACGTTAGCGAGTTGACAGCTAAAGCCGACGAGTATTCGGACGAAGGAAAGAGTATCGTAATGGTAGCGATCGACGGAAAAGCCGTCGGCGTGCTAGCCGTAGCCGATACGCTCAAAGACGATAGCAAAGAGTCGATCGAACGGCTCAAAAAACTAGGTCTTAGATTGATATTGCTTAGCGGCGACAATCAAAGAGTTGCGGACAGTATTGCCAAAAGCGTGGGAATAGACGAAGTCATTGCCAACGTGTTGCCCGAACAAAAAAGCGAAGTGATAGAAAGGCTCATAAAAGAGGGAGGCAACGTCGCAATGGTAGGCGACGGAATCAACGACGCGCCTGCGCTTGCAAAGGCAAACGTAGGTATAGCGATGGGAAGCGGAAGCGACATAGCTATAGAGAGCGGTCAAGTCGTCATTGTCGGAGGACAGATATCCGGCGTAGACAGAGCGATACGGCTTGCAAGAGCAACAATGCGAAATATAAAAGAGAATTTATTTTGGGCGTTTATTTACAACGTCATAGGCATTCCTATCGCTTGCGGCGTACTCTATCCTGTCAATGGGTATATTATGAACCCTATGCTCGGCGGACTGGCAATGAGCTTGTCATCGGTATCGGTAGTAGCGAATGCTTTGAGATTAAATCTCTTCAAATTTGACAAAAATAAAATAGAAAATAAAATCGAATGCGACGGTAATTGTCCTATCAAGGAAATTCCTACCAACGCGCAAAAGGAGAAAAATACTATGAAAATCACTGTAAACGGAATGATGTGTTCTCATTGCGAGAGCAGAGTAAACAAGGCTGTTGGAGCATTGGACGGAGTAACGTTCGTAAGCGCCGATCACGACAAAAAAATTGTCGAAGTAACTTTTGACGAGAATAAAGTATCTTTACAGCAAATCAAAGACGTTATAACGGAGCAAGGTTACGAAGCGGAATAAAAAATCATTGACATAAAAATCACTTTGTATTAGAA
>CAMWIL010000095.1 GCA_947174325.1 uncultured Clostridia bacterium | reverse complement strand
ATATAAAATAAGGGATAAACTATGGCAGATACTATTCAAAACGAAAACTACACTCCCGCGCCACAAACCGACGCGAGTCCCAAAATGACAAAATTGGAAAGATGGGCGTACGGCGCAGGAGAAATCTACGGCGGAGGTTACGCCGCGCTTTTGGGCGTGGTACTGACCTTCTTTCTTACCAACTTAATTCTCGTAGGTATTCCAAACGCAGAACTCTATGCGGCGATTATTATCGTCGTATCAAAAGTATGGGACGCGATCTCCGATCCGCTTATGGGCGTGATTTCCGATAACACGAGAACAAAACTTGGTCGAAGACGTCCGTGGATAATTATCGGCGGAGCGCTCGTGCCGGTTGCGTTTGCCATAATGTTTATGCCTTGGGCAAGACATATTCAAAGCGCTGGACTTAGAATAACGTACGCTTGCATAGGCTACTTTCTTCTGTGCACTGTCAATACTATTTCACAAGTTCCGTACGCTTCTTTGAGCGCGGAAATATCCGGCGATTTCAAAGAGCGCAACAAAGCTAATTCCGTAAAACTTATCTATTCGATACTTGCCTCAGGCGCGTTTTATCTTATTCCTGCGGCGGCTACCGAAGCTTACACCGCGTATATCAATCACGATTCTTCGGCTTTCGGTTCTATCGACGAAACGGGATTTTTCCTTACCGTCGCAATTCTGTGCGGAGTTATTTTCGGCGTAGCGACTGTCATAGCAGGAATATTCAGCAAAGAAAGAATACCGTATGACAAGACGAAAAAGAGTAAATTTTCTTTCAAAAGTTATGCAACTCCTCTTAAAAACAAGTCGTATAGATATCATTTGATAATGTACATAACGGCATTCGGATGTTATGACTTCATATCCGCATTGGTACTCTATTACGTTACGGCGGTAGTGCCTAACATCACGATATTCGGAATGAAAATGAGCTCTATGTTCATAGTAGCTCCTATGATGGTCATGGCTGCCGTGACTTATCCGCTAAATATGAAACTCAAAAGTTCAAAGGGCAAGCAGTTTGCTTTCAGATGGGGACTTCCCTGCTATATTTTGGGCGCAATTGGACTTGCTGTATTCCCCAATACGACAAACTCGAATATAAGCTGGCTTCTCCTAATTTGCTCTGCGATAATGGGAACGGGCTTTGGCGGCGCGCAAATGATGCCTTGGCTTATATTTGCGGACACGCAAGACGTTGCCGAACTCAAAACGGGCGTCAAAGACACCGGCACGTACAGCGGACTTATGACATTTACGAGAAAGATAGGCACGGCTATTGCGCAAAGCACGGTCTTGATAGTCCTTGCTTGCGTACATTACAGCGCTTACACCGACGAGATAATGCAAAACAAATCGCTTATTGCCGAGGCGGAAGCAGAAGGAAAAATACTCGATACTTCGCAAATGCTTCTCTCGTATCCTACTTCCGTAACTACGGCTATTAGAGTACTATTTGCAGTCGTAGTCGTCGTAATGATAGGTCTTGCGATCTGGGCTTCGTTAAAGTATAAAATAAACGATCAAAAACTGACACGTATCAAATATTATCTGGAAAAACAACGCGCAGGCGAAAACGACACTCTTAGCGAGGAAGAAAAAGCGGAAAGACAAGCGCTGTTGGAGGAACTCGGCTGATGGAAGAATTCAATACTCTACCCCTTACTCATCTTACCGGCTCGATTTGCCGAGTAATGGACGTTGCTCCGCCAAAACAAAGCGAAGGCGAGATCGACCGACTTGTAGAATATGTTTTTGAAAAAACCAACGGAAAACCCGTCGACAGAGCGTTGATGTACAATCCGGACGCTATAGGTCAATGGACGTGCAAAAAATATTCAGAAAAATTCGCAAGCGTGCGTAAAAACGCTCCGCTCGAACTTCCCTTATTGACTGTATTTCCGCCTAAAACTCCCGTTTGCTTTGGCAGTATGTATACCGGCGCAAGTCCGTCCGTACACGGTATCCAAAGTTATACAAAGCCCGTAATAAAAATCGACAGTATCTTTGACGCAATGATACGCGCAGGCAAAAAGCCGTGTATTGTGGCAGTCAAAAATTCAAGTATGTCAAAGATATTCAACGAAAGAGATATGGACTATTATATTGAAGACTACGACGATACTGCGGTAGCAAAAGCTTTGGAACTTATCGAGCAGGACAAATACGATCTTATATGCGTCTACAATCAGGAATTTGACGACGTAATGCACCGCTCTCACCCAAATTCCAAACGTTCGCAAAGAGCGATCAATCACTATGCGACGTACTTCGATATGCTTGCAAGACAAATTGAGAAACATTGGACGAGTCACAATACACTGCTCGGTTACGCGCCCGATCACGGTACGCATAGAGAATGGTATTTGCTTGGCAATCACGGCAAGAATATACCTGACGATATGAATATATTTCATTATTACGGCGTAATACCTTCCAAAGATCTTGAACAATAATTTATCGTCCGCGCCCAATCGACAAAAAATACTCGTATATGCCATATATTTTCAAAATCCATATTGACATTATCCATAATATATAGTTTAATATATATATGGAAGTGATTTTATATATTTTAGTGGCTGTTTGCCTGATATTCGGCGTACTCAAAGCGCATTCGAGAAGCAAAGGAAATGCTGATTTTGAATTGATCGCAAAGACTTGCGGCGCATTGACGTTCGTATGTTTGGGCATACTCGCTTTTTATCTTTCCAAACCGGCAACTGAAAATATGAGTTACGGGCTTGCGGTGATAATCGCGCTCGTGTTGGGTATGCTCGGCGATATATTCCTCTGTCTTGACGATGCCAACTCTCATCCCAACAGAAAAAATCTTATTCAAGCCATAGGCGTATTGTTCTTCTTCCTCGGACATATCTGCTATATGATCAATATGCTTACGTTAGAGCCTTTGAAACTCTACTTGTTGCCTACGCTTTTAGTCTTCCCTTTGATATACGTAATACTCTGTTTAACAAAAGTGCTTACCTCAGGACTAGCGCAAAATATTTTGCTCGCAATCTATTTCCTCGCTTTGAATATAATACTCGTATCTGCGATAAATTTGATCATTATCTACGGCGCGACGGCGTTTACAATGTTGCTGCTTTTTGCGAGCGCGCTGTTTATCTCGTCAGACATAGTACTAGGACTGTCTTGGTTTGCGCCAAAAGCCAAATTGCATAAAAATCACGATTACTATATCATACTCAGTTACTTTACCGCTCAGTGTCTGTTTGCGCTATCTGTTTACTTTGTTTAATATGACAAAAAGGCTTGGATAGAATAAAATTATTCTCCCGTTGACGGTAATTAATTTTCTTGATCGCTCAAAATACAAGTTGAGTTGTTAAACTGAATATTCAAAGAAAAATCTATCCGCCGACTTTCTTAAAAATATATAGTATCATTTTTTATCTACCGCAACAGGCAATAATTCTACTCTATTATTTTCCAACCATTTTTCTTGATCGTCGTCTATCGCCTCTTGCTCCACGATAACATAAATGTTTTTTATATCTCCTTCATAAGGCGTCGAAATTTTTTCAGCAACAAGCTCATACAGCGAATCAAATCTTTTGTGAAATTCTTCATCGTCCATTACCGGATGACATCTAAACAACATATTGAGATGTTCATAAACGTAATTCCAATGCCAAGACTGCTTTGTGCGTATCAAAATCTTCTGCTCAGATTTTTCATCATTAATATTTTTATTTTTTACAGCATCTTTTTTCTCCATTATTTATCTCCCTGAATTTATCTTCCTCTTTTTAGGTAATTAGTTTTGATTTGGAAATCCTTCCAATAATTTGACTGAATTGATTAATAAAAATAACATCTTACCTAATAG
>CAMWIL010000094.1 GCA_947174325.1 uncultured Clostridia bacterium | reverse complement strand
CTATTACATTACCCTGTCACGCTTATTTCTATCCTAAAATTATCAACCAATTACTTTTCTTTAATATATATATATATTAAAGAATTAGAAATTGAACAGTGTTCAATTATTTGTTTTATAAAGTTTTTTACTTTTTAGAACTTAAAAATTCGGATACTAAACGATATGATACGCTACCTTTGGGATGAACTTTGTTAAGAGCAACCTTTGCGTCTTCCCAAAAAGCTTCGTCAACTTCTTTTGAAAGTTTAATTTCCTTATTATCAGCGGTAGCTATAAAAGCGATCATAAGCATATCCTTTTTATCAAACCACTGCGTACCTACAAACTTCAACTTAGCTATCTTCAAGCCGATTTCTTCTTCGACTTCCCTTATAGCGCACTCTTCCGCTGTTTCTTTCGGCTTGATATAACCGGAAACGAGATTGTAATAATCACGGGATATATAATTCTGTCTTAGCAATACGACTTTATCCTTGCCATCGGTCACGAGGACGATAATGCAAGAAGAAAACATATCAAATAAAGGCCTATTGCAAGTTTCGCAATAAGGAATTTCGCCTTCGTCGCCTATTTCTTTTTTGATAAGCTTTTTCCCACAGTCAGGACAATAAGTAAAACGCATATCGTTTTCTCCTTAAAATTAAAGCCCGCAGAAGCGAGCCGAGTTTTTATTATTATGTTTTTGCAGTAATGAATTGTCAGTAGGCGAAATGCTAACGTCTTCTTTTCTCACCCAATCTGCGCGCTTTTGACGGTTTCAGCAGAATACTTAACTAAATACGTTCAGTGGAAAAGATACTTTTTAACTCTGCCTATACTACATTTCCGCCAAACAATCCTATAACAGTTTCTTCTTTTTGAGATAGAGCGACAAGAAGAATGATATCACAGCGGATGAACCTAGCACGCCCAAAAATCCCCAATGACTGCCTTGACCGGGCACCCACGTATTCATACCAAACAAAGACGCTATCAAAGTCGGTATCGAAATAATAAGCGTGACAGAAGTCAATACTTTCATAACGATATTGAGGTTGTTGGATATTACGGAAGCGTAAGCGTCCATCGTACCTGACAAGATGTCTCTGTATATCGAACACATTTCCATAGCCTGCTTGGTGTCTATTGCTACGTCTTCAAGCAAATCGGTGTCGTCGGGATAGCTCTTTAAGATATTATTGACGTTGGCTTTGCTTTGCAACAATCTTGTAATTACAGCGTCGTTGCCCGTCAACGAAGTTGAGAAGTATACGAGCGAATTTTCAAGATCGAGCATTTGAATAAGTTCTTTGTTCTTAGTGGACTTATGCAACTCATTTTGGATTCTCTGAGAAGCCTTATCTATTTGTTTAAGGTAAACCAAATATTTAGAAGCTATATTGTTGAGTATTTGGAACAAAAATCTCGTCTTTTTATAAGTCGCAAATCCCTTTACCCGATTGCGAATAAAGTCGCGTGTGATCGCCGTATCTTTAAGGCTGATAGTAATGAACAAATCTTTTTTGATGACCGTACCAAGTGGTATCGTAAAATAAGAATAATTATCTTCAGATCCCTCTTCGATGACAGGAATATCCACAAGTACCATTGTGTAATCGTCTTCCGTCTCTACGCGGGAACGCTCCTCATCGTCCAACGGCGTTTTCAGCACGTCGTCTTCAACTCCGCTGATCTTTGCTATGAGAGCGACTTCCTTATCGCTGGGATTGGTCAAGTTTATCCAACAGTCTTTCGGGTCAAAGCCTTCTTCCATGTATACGCTTTCTTCAATCTGTATGAGCTTATTTTCTGAATCTGTCTTATATATCTCGATCATAAGCCACACCTCCTTGTCCAAAGTAATTAAAGCGTTGATAGCCCACAGCAAAATATCAATTTCCCAAAAGGTGTTTTCAACTATTTTATTTTACATTATTATAAGCCTTTTTGCAAGCCTATCCGACATATTTTTTGAGGTCATTCATTGCATTTTTTAGTTTGATCGCGCTCTGAGTCGTCATTGCGCCCGAATATGAAGCGGAATACAAGCTTTTGAGAACGACGCCCGCTATACCTTTGTCCGGTTTGCTTTCAAGAAAGCTTTCGATAGACTTAGCAAGCTCGCTTACGCTGTCTTCTTTTTGTTTGCGCTTCTTGGGAAGAGTCAAATCGATCTCTTGATTTTCAAACGCCATATTTCTTTCTAATGCAAAAATAAATTTCTTTTTGCTGCGTTTATCAACGCTTCTTATCAAAAGCGCAACAAGCATATCGACAACCGCAACCGCTATCCACACAATACTCATTCCGATTGCGCAAAACGCGATATGAGCCAAGTCAAAACCGTTTATGCTCATTATCACTCCCATAGATACAATATGAATAAAGTATCCCGCTTTGACAACAGAAGTTTTGCAAAATGCGCCGTCAGCTTTGAATACAGAAGGTATATTTTCAAGCGACAATCTTCTATCCGCAATATGGTCGACTTGCTTCCTTACGCGCTTAGGAAACACTTTTACAACCTTTTTATTGAAAAAGAAAAAGTTGCGCGGAGTAATAAAAGCATTCTTTTTAAGAAATCTGTCAAGCCTTATCTTACCTGACAAATAGCGATGTTTGCCGGCGCAGATTGCGCCTTGCAATACCAAAACAACAACCGGAAATACCGTGAAAAAAACTATAAAATACTCCAACTTCCAGTCGGATAGCAAGTATAAAAACTTGCCGTACAACAAATCAATAAACGATAACAAAATATCTGCCTCCAAATAATTATGTACGTAAAGGCTGACGCTATATTGATTTTGCCCATTAGTCAAACGTTTAATCAACTTCAACAAGAAGAAATCTCTATATGAGTATTTTATTTACGTATGGCTTTAAGTGTGTTTGCAATTATTTTAGCCATATTTTTTAGCGATAACGAAAAAGATTTCGCAAATCATCTAAACCAAAAACTATGAGCAAATAATTACAAAACACACTCAGCCGCTCCAAACTCCGCAGCTTACTCATTGGAGTTGATATTAATTACACATTTTCAGTCATTTCGACAGTAGCGTGGCGTAGTGGAGAAATCTCTATCCGTACTTCTTAACTATTAACTTTTCACTCTTAACTCAATCGCCTTTGACCTAATAGGTCAAAGGCGATAATAAGCAGTACAAAGTTAATATATTTATTTTTTACTCTTTACTTTTTACTAATAAACAGTGTTTGTCAAGACCGCGGAGAGTGGAATAACAAAGTCAAAGAAATTAAATAATTAAAATCCTATGGAGTCCGACCAAAATTGAGCGTAAGCAAGATTTTGCGACTGGTCGGAACTAGGGCGCGAACTCGACTGTAAAATTTGCGAGTACATTTTGATAAATGTACTCGCTCTTAATTAAGTCGTAGTAAGCGACCAAAGTCGTTAGGACAAAAGGCGCGCCACTATACGCGGTCGTCTACTTCTTCATAGCCCGTTGCTCTTTAAGATACTCATTATACCGCTCTATCTGATCTTCCCTAAGGTCTATCATATCTTTCGCCGCTTTCATTGCTTGTACGTCCGCTATGACTACTTCCGTCTCTTTGACTTTTATCTTTGCTCCATCATTCGTAGCGTTGCGACGGATATCTTTCATAAACTCGTCTTCCATCTTAAACAATGCTACCGTTGTGTCTTTCTTAATAGTAAGCTTTACAAGCGGATTGACGGAAGATTGACCTAGCAAGATATAGTAAGTTGATTTCTTCTCTTTGCACTTGTCTTTGCTCAACGCGTAGGCTTTGAGCGTATCAAAGAACTTTTTCTGCTTTGCGGAGAGCTTTTCATAAGCTTCGTCAAGCGTAAGTCTAGGAGTAGCAGTCTTTGACTTTGTTGCCGGTTTTTGAGCAGGTATTTCTACTATCTTCTCTATGACTTTCTCTACCTCGATAGGCACTTCCTTGACCACCTCTTTTTCGACGATTTTCTCTACGGGAACTTCAACAATCTTTTCCACCACTTGCGGTTCATTAGGTTGTTGATTTGCAGAAAGTTGCAATATCTTTTCCATCAACGTTTCTTGATTGTCTAGTATACGTTTTATCGTATCGTCCGTTGTTGCAGGTTGCAATTTGC
>CAMWIL010000093.1 GCA_947174325.1 uncultured Clostridia bacterium | reverse complement strand
GAAGTTATTTGGCTATTTTTTTGCGTTGAATTTAAGAATAAAAGATCGAAGCGACAAAACAATCGCTTCGACCGCAATGAAAATAAAAACGCGTATAATTAAAATGGAAAAGTCTTAATTTGGACTTACATCTTATACGGAGTAGCTATACCCAATAATCCCAAAGCATTTGACAAAACCTGCCGTACCGCTTTGGTAAGTATAAGTCTGGAATTTTTGATCCCTTCGCGTTCGGAATTTATTTTATGCTCGAAATAAAATTTATTGAAAGCCTGCGAAAGATCTACCGCATAGCGAGTTACTACGCTTGGCTCGTATTTCTTTGCGCTCTCTTTGAGAATTTCGGGATATTTATCCAACAACGCAACGATTGCCTTGCAAGAGTCGTTGTCTAATCCGATATAATCTATCTCTTTCCCGATTTCTCCGCACTTTTCAAATAGACTGTTGCATCTTGCGTAAGTATACTGAACGTAAGGTCCTGTCTCCCCCTCGAAGTTGAGCACTTTATCAAAAGAGAAAACCATATCTTTTATTCTGCTGTTGTACAGAACGCCGAAAAGAACCGCGCCCACGCCCACTTGCTCGGCGATTTCTTCCTTGCCCTCCAACAACGGATTTTTTTCATCAATGACAGCTTTTGCTTTTGCTACCGCAGTGTTCAAGACGTCTTCAAGGAATACGACGTTGCCTCCGCGCGTAGACATCGAACCGTTTTCAAGCGATACCATACCGTGCGCAACGTGTACCATATCTTTCGCCCAATCGCACCCCATCATTTCAAGCACTTTGAAAATCTGTTGGAAATGCAAATTCTGCTGATAAGCCACAACGTAAAGACTCTTATCAAAATCGTAAGTATTCTTTCTGTAAAAAGCCGCAGCCATATCTCTCGTAGCGTAAAGAGTTGCGCCGTCAGAGCGTTGCAAAAGACAAGGCGGCATATTATCGTTTTCAAATTTTACGACCTTAGCGCCGTCGCTTTCGACAAGCAATCCCTTTGCCGTCAACTCGTCAAGTACGGGTTGCATCTTATCATTATAAAAAGATTCGCCCGCATAACTGTCAAAACGTATATTCAGTCTTTTATATATCCTATCGACCTCTTTGAGCGTAATCGCTTTGAAGTATTCAAAGAGTTGCAAAGCCTCATCGTTGCCGTCTTCGATAGCTTTGAACCACGCTCTTGCTTGATCTGATAAAGACGGATCGTTTTCCTCTTCTTTATGAAATTTAACGTAAATATCAACGAGCGCGCGCACGCCTCTTTCATCAATATCCTTTTTATTGCCCCAAAGCTTGTAAGCGACGATAAGTTTTCCGAATTGCGTCCCCCAGTCGCCGAGGTGGTTTATTCCGACAGATTTATATCCAAGCGCGGTATAAATTCTATAGATCGCTCCGCCTAGCGCGGTATTGAGCAAGTGTCCCATATGGAAAGGTTTAGCTATATTGACGGACGAATAATCTATACAAACGGTTTTGCCTTTCCCCTCGTCGCTCTTGCCGTAATTTTCTCCTTGTTCCAAAACGTTGTCCAAAACTTGCGACGCGTACAATTCGTTGTCAAAAGTGAAGTTGACAAAACCTGCGACAGCCTCGACTTTTTTTATCAAGCCGCCGACCTTAACGCTGCTTGCGATCTCGCTTGCAATGACGATAGGCGATTTTCTCATTTCCTTTGCAAACTTAAAACACGGTATGCAAAGATCTCCCATCGCGCTGTCCTTTGGCGCGGCAACAAGATCGTAAAGACCTTGTTTGTCAAGTCCTTGTAATTGTATGCTGTCGACGATCAACTGTTTATAATCCATAATATCCTCTGTGTCCAAACTATATATTAAACGTTAAAACGGAACAATACCACGTCTCCGTCTTTTATGACGTATTCCTTGCCCTCGCTTCTTACCTTGCCTTTTTCTTTCGCCGCCACGTAAGATCCGCATTCCAAAAGCGTTTGCCAATCTACTATCTCCGCGCGAATAAAGCCCTTTTCAAAATCGCTGTGTATCTTACCTGCCGCCTGAGGCGCTTTTGTTCCTTTGGTAATAGTCCAAGCTCTCGTCTCTTTCTCTCCTGCGGTAAGATAACTGATCAGACCGAGCAAATCGTAACAAGCGGAAACAAGCTTGTCAAGTCCGCTTTTTTCAATACCGTACTCTTGTTGAAACATCGCCTTGTCTTCGCTGTCCATAGACGCAAGTTCCTCTTCAAGCTTAGCGCAAATAACCACTGTCTTAGCGCCTTGCTTCTGCGCGTACTCCTTTACCGCTATTACGTAATCGTTGTCATCGCTTGCCACTTCGTCCTCGCTTATATTTGCCGCGTATATCACAGGCTTTGACGTCAGCAAGAACAAATCCCTCATTATTTCTTTTTCATCGTCCGTCAAATCTATAAGACGGGCGGGCACGCCCTTTTCGAGTTGAGCGTAAACTCTATCCATAAGTTCCGCTTCCACGAGGTATTTTTTATCTCCGCCTTTTGCCGAAGTCCTTGCCCTGTTTGCGCGCTTCTGCACGCTCTCCATATCGGCGAAAATCAACTCGAATTCTATCGTCTCAATATCTCTCAAAGGATTGACGCTTCCGTCTACGTGAGTGATATTGCTATCGTCAAAACATCTTACGACGTGAACGATCGCGTCGACTTCTCTTATATGCGATAAAAATTTATTGCCCAGACCTTCGCCTCTCGACGCGCCTTTTACCAAGCCTGCAATATCTACGAATTCCAAGACCGTCGGCGTAACTTTCTTGCTGTTGTAAAGTTGAGCAAGCTTATCAAGTCTATCGTCAGGTACGGCTACTACGCCTACGTTAGGCTCTATCGTACAAAACGGATAGTTTGCGCTCTCCGCTCCCGCTTGCGTTATTGCATTAAACAACGTACTCTTGCCCACATTGGGAAGTCCTACTACACCAAGTTTCATCTTTTACCTCTGTTTATTATATAATATAAATATTTATATCAATATTATTGTATTTGATCATCTGCGACAGAACTATCGTCAAATGAAGTCGTCTTTTCTTTTATTGACGAAGTATCGTCGCTGAGCGTCTCGCGCGCATCTTCCGATACTTGATTCTCAACGCTATTCTCGCTTTGCTCATCTTCGCCGAGCTGCTTTACTTCATTTTTTCCTACGATGCTCAAAGTGTTTTCCTTACCGTGAATAAATCTAACAACGTTATCTTTATGCCTATAAATCACCAAAGCCCAAACTATCAGCGAAAAAACTATCGCGATAACGCTACTGCGATACTTGATACAATTTGCGACCGTCAAAGCGGTAACCGCAAGATACGATCCTATAAAACCAATCTTACATACCAACAAGTATATTATCAAAGCAACGAATACGCACGGACCGACTATCGGCGTTGCTACCATAAACATACCCAAAGACGTGGCAACGCCCTTTCCGCCTTTGAATTTGGTATATATAGGGAATACGTGACCGATCACCGCGACCGCGCCGAGTATAAACATCCAATCAGCCGATCCTATCGCATATTTACCCAAAAGCGCGAACGCCACGCCCTTTGCGCAGTCAAACGCAAAAGTCAGCGCGCCCCAGCCTTTGCCTATTGAACGCATAACGTTCATAGTACCGGGATTACCGCTTCCGAGTTTTTTTATATTCTTTCCTTTTAACTTTCCTATTATCGTAGCCATATTGATCGCGCCGACCAAATACGCGACAAATACCAGAATTATTTTAAGCGCCATATTAACTCCCATATGCTCTTTGCCATTATTTTAACATAAATAACTAATTTACACAACTTTTTGCCGATAAATGTTTGAGCAAAGCGATTAAACGTTTTTATCCTATCCGTGTCGATAAAATCTTATTTTTAATAATAATTAATAACGAATGGAAAATTTTATTATAATTTTTTCGAAAATCTTAAAAAGTAAAAATTTATCCTAAAAACGCGAAAAATTATTTTATATTGACATATTATCCAAATTTCCTTTATAATTGATATAGTGAAAAATGTAGGGAGAAAACTATGAAAAAATTTCTAGCGACCGTGATTTTGGTGATCACCTTGCTGGCGGTATTTACGTTGACCGGCTGCAACGGAGGCGCTGAAACGGCTGACGTCGATTTAAATTTCGACAATCTCGGT
>CAMWIL010000092.1 GCA_947174325.1 uncultured Clostridia bacterium | reverse complement strand
ATTATCAACTATGATTACTTCTTAGTGGATAAACTTTGTTTAAATTAAGTATAAATAGCCTTTTCTAGTTCTATCATAGCCGTAATATTAACCTCATTTTTTTGAAGAAAAGTAATTACCGATTGCGCCTACAACTCCACACACTGCGCCCCCTGCAATCAGGATCACCCAATAAGGATGCCAAAGACTGGCAATAGCGCCTAAAAATAAATAGACTATCACACATAAGATAAAGATGATGCCGCAAGCGCAATCCACATATGGATTTTTACCGTTGGAAAGTTTTTTAATTCGCTTTTGTCTGTCACATAAGTTGAATATACTTCCCACAATTCCGCAACTAAGCGCGCAAGTCGGCACTATTATCCAGTAGGGATTCCAAAGACCGGCAAATGCTCCTAAAAATAGATAAACCGTTATACCGCCCAGTATGATGAAGGCGCAAATTATTCCGCAAATTCTATCAAGCGTTGTTTCCGGCTCGTCATCCTTTCCTCTTGTAAAAATATGCCCTTTTATTTCGTCTGCGATATTAGCCTTCTGCTCCGTCCCACATTTTTCGTTATTCGCGCGCTTCCCGCTAAGCAACTCGTCAACCGTCACGCCAAAAACTTCAGCAAGCGGCAACAACAAACTTGTATCCGGCATAGCCTCGCCTGTTTCCCATTTAGATACCGCTTTATTTGTTACGCCCAATCTTTCGGCAAGCGCCGCCTGCGTCATACCTTTTTCTTTGCGCAATTCATGTAAGAATACTCCGAAATTTTTCATCTCAACACTCCTAATATTCAATTTGTACGATCATATTTTAGCTTAACGCTCAAAAAATTGGCAATAGAATAAAGTCGAATATAAGTAGATTTTGATTATTTTAATTAGATTAAATAAAATGAAAAATAGAAAACCGATAAAACAAAAACGTTTTATCGGTTTAAATAATCATACAGAAATAATATTACTCGTTTTCAAGCGCTTTGCATTTGCGCCAAATACTATTTCAATTCGCAAAACTTTTCCACTCTCATTTTAAGTTTATATTTACTTCTTAAATCGGCTATTTGTTTCATCATCGGCGACTTATGATGTATATCGATTGCTTCTTGATCTCTCCAACGATCGATTAGCAACACCGTTTCATTATCGTTTGCAGGATAAAAATATTCATACCGCTCATTTCCAGCTTGCTCCCTAACCTTATTGGCAATTCCGCTTGCCTCCATTTCTTCCGCAAATTTTTTAGCGTTCCCGTTTTCGCCTTTATAATAAATGTTGACCGTAATACTCATATAGCGCCTTTATATTTTAAATAAATAGTAATTGTATTATATCAAGCATTAAATAATAATTCAAGCGAATTTAAAAAGCAAAAAGCCTAAAAACTATCTTGCAAATGAGTTTGTTTTAGGCTTTATAATTGATGTAACGAAAATAACTTAAAACGAATTTTTGCAGCTTATAAAAATATGACATACGGCGAAAAGGACAGAAAATACAATCAGCGGAATATTTGCCAAAACGATCCCGCAGAACAGGAAAATGCAAGACGGAATTATTGAAAGCGACAATGCTTTTAATTTACCCTTTCTATTCCAACAAATCGCCCAAAAAATCAAATACGCCAAGCATAAAGCGCCGTTTACCGACAGGTAAACGACAAGCGCGCTATAAAACCAAAAGTTGAAATACGTATACGGGATATTGAATATCATACAAACAAAACAACCGTATCTGCCGATTTGCTCCAAAATTTCAACCGCCTTATTGCGATAGCCGTTTTCGTCGTTCTTATGTTTTAAAGCGTAAATAATATTGGGTATCATAATGATTGCCATAATGGCAAGTCCGTAATAGTTAAACCAAGTCATTGTCACTCCAATTTAGATTAGTTCTATTCATCGGACGAACTGTCTTCGTCCTCAATTATCTCCGTATCTTTCTTTCTACGTTTTTTGCGTTTTTGCTCGCGAGCGTACGCAAGAATTTCATTCGCGTCGGTTTCTTCAAGGAAGTCCAATTGCTGCACTCCGTCAAAGCGCGTTAAAAATAAAGTGGTAAGGTGACTCGATTTTATTACCGCATAGTCAAAATCTGCAAAAAGGTTTGCCATCTTAGAAGGACTTCGAGGACGGGCTTTATCGTCGGAAGTAATTTTTATTTCACTCCAACCGTACATCGACCATCTGGGACTCAAAAAACGTCTTTTACTGGCAAAATCCGTTTTTCTCCAAAACGCGCCATGCCACATTATCCAAATACCTTCGTTTGTTACTACCACATACTTCGCATATTTCCAAAACCAAAGTTTTTCGATAATTATGCAAATTATCGAAAATGCCGCCAATCCGCCTAAAACGCAAGCAAAACCCAACATTGATTCATTTTTCTTTTGAATGAACATATTAATACTGACTGCCAATATCAATATTAGCATTACAAAAAGCCCCACCGTTTGCGCGTTAATAAAAGCGCTACGAACATACCCTCGAAATTTTCTTATATAATATTTGCAATAAGTTTCTTCCTCTCGCGTCGTTCTATTGCGCAGTTTTAAACAAGGTTCGTTTTCGTTAATCATAAATATTCACTCCGTCATTAAGTATTGAAATTTGTGATAATTATATTTTCTTTATCGGATGTCTTACAATGGTTTTTAATTTTTCAACGTCGCATTTGCCTTGCTGACATATAAAATTCTTTGTATTCTTTCTTATATTAGCCTACCATATTATATGCAACTCTCCGTTAAATTGAAATTTATGTTACTTTGTACCCTGCGATGACTGTTGCCGACCAATTCAGTAACAACTCCGACATTTCCTCAAAATTCACACTTGCGCCATTCTTTAACTCTTGTGCGGTTGTTAGCACGGCAGAAGGTGGAGTGATTGCATTTTGTAGTTCCGCCTTTGATTTGATATATTTGCCCGTTTCATAAAACCATACAGCTTGTATGACAAAAACTGCCGACTTATACAATGAGCAAAGGATATTTTCGCTTTTTTCGTGTACAAAGTTATGAACGCAAGCGTGATAAATATTACACGCGCCAATTCGTATAGCACGCTTTACGTCTTGCTTATCTATTTTTTCAAGAAGTAAATCTAGCGTCCCTTTTATCGGTGTAGTATCGTAATAGAATTGAAACAAGTCGCTTGCCTCCCAATTCAAAAGTTCGGCTTTGCCCGATATAAAACCGCAAATCAAATCCCTATTTGGTAAAGTATCAAGCATATCGCTATACGTTTTTAAATCTTTTGCCTGCAACTCGTCGATAATAACAACCACGTCAATATCGCTTGTTTCGGTTGCTTCACCTCTACCGTAACTACCTTGCACGCCTATAAACCACACACGATTAGCAAATGTCTGTTCAACTTTTTCCGTAAAATCCTTAATCCAAGTTTTTATATCAATCATATAGATAACTGTATTACTCCGCTAAATTTCTTTTTATCATGCTAATAATTATAGCGTATTTACTAAACAAATGCAAGTTTAAAATCAATTTAGCACCATGGCGGATGCTTGAATATAAAAGAAAAGTACGAGCCTAACGGTTCGTACTTTAACGACATTGGTGGAGATAAGGGGATTCGAACCCCTGACCTATACGTTGCGAACGTATCGCGCTACCAACTGTGCTATATCCCCATTTATAGATTAAGCAAACGCAACATAAACTACTCTTTTACTTAAAATCTAGGCTATAACAATATCATCAATATGGCAATTTAAGCTAGCAATTCCAAAGCTTTTTTATATAGCGGATCAAAATCACAACCGCAACTTCCGCACTCTTTATCAGCTTGTTTTATTGCCTCTATCAAAGAAGATTTATCTCCTTTGCCATCTAGCCACTGCTGCGCAGGAACTGCAATCAAGTCCCAACCCGACGCCGCAAACTTCTCCATAATAGCTCTCAATTCCATACCAGCCACCTCTTTAATTATGTTATCATATGCTTTGAAAATAGTCAATAAGACAAGAGTTATTATAATGAAAAATTACGCGCGTTTTTCTTGCGCAGATTAAAAAGCGGGTAGAACATGGCTTTTCTTATAGCAAAGTTATGTAGCTAATCAAAACCAATCTTAAATCTTATTATTATCGGTTGACTTATATTTTTCCCAAATCAAGTCAAATCC
>CAMWIL010000091.1 GCA_947174325.1 uncultured Clostridia bacterium | reverse complement strand
ATTCAATACCAAATTTTGTTAAGACTTTACTAAAAATAAACGACGTGATAAAATAATATAAAAAGGAAGATGAATTTATGAAAATCAAGATAATCGACGGAGAGTTTTCCGTACTGAAAGTAGAAAATTTCAAAGACGTGAAATTTGACAGAGAATTTTGCTTCGCTTGCAAAAGCGACAAAGAATTTTCTTTGGTCGTAAAAACCTGCGACGCTCCAAGCGATTGTCTTAAAAGAGAGGACGGTTGGAGAGCTATGGTCATAGACGGCGAACTGGACTTTTCTCTCATCGGCATTTTGGCAAAAATAAGCGACGCCCTTGCAAATAAAGGCGTCGCGCTGTTTGCCGTATCAACGTTTGATACCGATTACGTACTTGTCAAAAGCCGGAAACTGAAAACTGCCGTGACCGCTCTTGAAGAAATCGGCTTTGAAATCTACTGATCTTCCCCTACTTTATTCTTCTTGCTCAGCTTATTCAAAAATTCTTTGAGCGTGATCTCTTTTACCGTACAGTACGTGGAAATAATGGGAACAGCAAGGAATATTATACTCATAAGCGTGCCAAGCACGTAAACGAGATATTGCCAACCGCCCTTGAAAATCTTTGCAAAAGCAACTACTATCTCTCCGACCATATCATTGAGAAAAGCGGGCAACGAAGCGCCTGCCGCCGCCGGAAACATAAGGATAAACGCCAGCAAAAGCGGAATAGTCATAATTGTGCTGTACACGCAAACGGCAATGGCAAAGATATTTTTCACCTTTCCCTTAAACGTACCTGCCGCCGCCGACATAAGCATAATGCCTATCGCGTTAGTGACGATGACTACGACGTATTTTAAAATCACGTTGCCTATCTTGCTGACGTAAGTAAGTCCCGCATTTGAGCCTGTCGCTTGAACTATCGAAAGTATTCCGAGTATAATGAATAAAGCAGCTACGGCGATCATTATCGCCTGTTTGATTTTTGTTTTGTTTTGATCTGTCATATTTTCCCCCGACGTTCGTCTAAAAATATTATAACGCAAAAGTCCGTCAAACACAATTATTTTTTTTGATAATCGACAATTTCATCAAAGAGCGATTTATTCTATCGCAAACTCAAAAGTCCGTATATGGATAAAACATAAAAAAGATCGCTTTTAGTAAAAAAATTATTGACGATTTGTATTTTTTGTCCAAAAGCCGCTTTGCCGGGCGAAATTTGCGTTAAACGGCGTTTTTTGCAAAATTCTCCACACAAAAGGGCAGTTATCCACAGAGTTATCCACAAAAACACTTGTTCGTGTGGATAACTCGGCAGACGGCAATCAAAGATCAATATTATGTATATGTGTCGAAATTTGTCAAAATTCAAGGGCTATTGACAACCCGAACGACTTCTCTTAGCGAATTTTTGCTCATTATGGACAATAAAGGTTTTATGCCGAAAACCGTCTATTACAAGCAGTAATTCGAGCTCGTTTTTATATTTCCCCGACTTATCAAAATCGCTTGACTCTCGCATTTTTTGTCTGTAAACGTTGCTAAAAACTTTTTCAATCGTTGTACTTTGTAAATATATTTGTTATAATATCCTTATGGCAAACACAACCAGACAAATAGAAAATATAAAACAAAAGCTCAAACTATTGAGATTATACGAAATGCTGATGAAAGAGACGGACGAAGCCCATCCGATGTCTACTTACGATATTATCGAAAAGTTGGCGAAAGAAGGCATAAACGTCAAACGCAAAACTCTTTACGAAGACATCGAAGTGCTAAACGCAAACGGTTACGAAGTAATGCAAGTGCGCAAAAAATGCAATATGTATTACGTGGCGGATAGAAGTTTTGATACTGCGGAAGTCCGAATTTTGCTCGACGCGGTGGAAGCGTCTAGTTTTATCACTCCCGAAAAGACTTCTCTGCTCGTCGATAAGATCGCCGCTCTCGCAGGATCTTTGAGAGGTGACGTAATAAAAAAGAATATCGCCGTATTCGATACTACGAAGCGCGACAACGAACAGATTTATTATAACGTATTCAATATAAACGAAGCGATAATAGACAAAAAGAAAATTTCTTTCAATTACTATAAACTTGACGCAAAAGGCAATAAGGTCGCTATGCATGAGGGCAAGCCTTATACCGTCAACCCCATTGCAACGGTGGTAAGCAACGACAATTATTATCTCGTATGTTCCAACGAAAAGTACGATAACGTAGCGCATTTCAGAATAGACAGAATGGAAAAAGTATCTATCACCGACAAAGCTGTGACAATACCCGAAAACCTCAAAGACTTTGATATCAGAAAAAGGAAAAAAGAACTTTTCTCTATGTTCCTAGGCAAGGAAAAGAGCGTAACGTTTGAGATAGACAAAGACATTGTCGAAGTCATTTTCGACAAGTTTGGCAAGAACACTTCTCTCTCTCCTTACGGCGAAAACTATCGTTTTACCGCAGACGTGCAGATCAGCGATATGTTTTACGGATGGTGTTGCGCGTTGGGCGAAAAAATTAAAATAATCGCGCCCAAAGAGATACGGGACGAATACGTCGCCAAACTCAATAAGATCGCAGACCTTTACTTTGAAAAATAAATTAGAAAATCATTGTGAATATCAAAAAAATAACTCTGTTCTAATCAGAGTTATTTTTATCGTCGTCAGACGCCGAAGCGGTCGCGTCATTGCTTGCCTTATCAAGTACGTCGCTTGCCGCAAGATCGTCGACGGCGGTATCTTCTTCGATTACCTCTTCGTCTTTGACCGCCGCATTTTCGTCATCCTCGCAAGTATACGCGGAAAGCATCGGCTGTATAGACGGATCTTTTTGCCTCTGGAAATAATTTCGCGTAACTTTCGTGACTACTCCGCCCAACAATGCAAGCGCTATAAGGTTGGGAATTGCCATAAGCCCGTTGAAGAAATCTGCCAGATCCCATACGAGCGACACGCCCGCGAGCGATCCGACTACTATCAATACCGTATAAATTATCTTGTAAATTATAGTGCGCTTTCCTTTGAAAATATACTCGAAAGACTTTTCTCCGTAATACGCCCACGAAAGTATTGTCGTAAACGCAAATATAGGAAGAATTATACTGAAAATAACTTTGCCGAAAGAACCCAGCGCGCTCGTAAAAGCCATCTGCGAGAGTATCGCCCCGCTTTCTTCGGTCACGCCTTCTTTATATACTCCGCTCGTCAGTATCACAAGCGAAGTCAAAGTGCAGATTACCATAGTGTCGAGAAATACGCCGAAGATACCCCACAGTCCTTGTCTTACGGGCTCTTTGGTATCGGACGCGCTATGCGCAATGACCGAACTTCCCAAACCCGCTTCGTTGGAGAAAATTCCTCGCGCCAAACCAAAACGCATCGCTCTCATTATTGCGTATCCCAGCACGCCGCCGCCTACGGCGCGAACGCTGAACGCGCCCTTGAATATCTGCGCAAAAGCCGAAGGCACGGACTTGACGTTCATAAATATTATTATCAATGCCATCAGCATAAAGCCTATACACATAAAAGGTATTATGTATGAAGCGATCTTGCCTATGCGCTTGATACCGCCGATGATTATCAACGCTACGATAATTGCGACGACTACTCCGCTTACCCACTTAGGTATTGAAAAGCCGCCGTTCAACGTGTCGGCAATCGTGTTGATCTGTACCATATTCATACCGAATGACGCCAACATACAGAATATCGAAAAGACTATCGCAAGCCACTTCCATCCCAATCCCTCAGATATGTAATACATCGGTCCGCCTCTGTATTCGCCGTCGCCGCCTTTCTTTCTGTAATAAATTCCCAAGACGTTTTCGGCAAAATTAGTAAACATCCCTACAAACGCCGACAGCCACATCCAAAATATAGAACCCGCTCCGCCTGCTACGATAGCGGTCGCAACGCCTACTATATTGCCCGTGCCGACAGTGCCTGCAATAGCGGTAGAAAAAGCCTCGAACTGCGAAACGCCTTTTTTCTTGCCCTTCTTGTCCTTTCCGCCTTTAAAAGCGTTGCCTATAGTCATTTTGACCGCATACGGGAATTTCGTAACTTGCGTAAATTTATTGCGCACGGTAAGATAAATACCCACTCCGAGAATGAGCACGATCATGGGAATGCCCCATAATATATTGTCATTTATAAATACTATTATTTTTTCCAATACTTCCACAGGTCTACCGCCGTCGCGTTTATATAATCAGTTTAGCATAATTTTAACAATATGACAACGTAATATCTTAATTTTGACCAATGTCGATTATCTTTAATTATTGGAAAATTTGATTTTTATAGAAAAATTCCCTACTTGTGTCAATTAAGATACAGTCTATCCCAAAATGTCTATAATCCAACAAAATTTGTGCATAAAAATTTTCAATAAAACTTTACAAATTAATTTATCGGTTGTATAATAAAATTAATTAAAAAATTTCATACATGAGGAGGCAAAATAATAATGAAAAAGAAAATTATTCTTTG
>CAMWIL010000090.1 GCA_947174325.1 uncultured Clostridia bacterium | reverse complement strand
ACGATCCTACAAATCCAAACTATCCGCAGACAGATCCTGACGATCCTAATTCATCTGGAGAGCCGACAAATCCTGGGGATGATAAAGATTTAGACTTAAGCAAAATAGAAGAATTCTTGCAGAAGTATTGGCAACCTATAGTGACGTTGATATGTATAATATTGATATTAATATTTACAGGCAAAGGCATAGGCTATGCGAATAAGCGTAAGAAGATAAAGAAGAACATAGAGAGAAAATACAGTACGTATTATGCGGCAGCGGGAACGGGATTGTTTGGCTTGACGTACACGAATTGGACTATAGTGGCGTGCATAATGATGGGCGTGACCGTACTTTCATTTATCTTTATGATACTGGAAAAGATAATGCTTAATAGAGCGGAAGAAGAATTTGAAGACGCTAAGGAAGAGTATGAGCGTAATGAAAAGGATATTGAAAACAGAAGAAGAGTAGAAGAAAATCAACGCCGCGACGAAGAAATGAAGATGATGTTTATGCATATGATGGGCGGAAACCCGAACGGCGGTGGACAAACGCAAGGCGGATACGCATACGCAGGACAAGGCTTAGGCGCAGACGAGATAAGAGGAATAGTGTCTGAGACGATGACGGCAATGTTGCCAAATTTCCAACAATATCTACCTCAACAAGCATCTAACAATGACGAGTTAGTTGAAAAACTCATTGGACAAAATGAAAAGTTGATGAAACAACTTGCGAAACAACAACCTGTCGAGAAGATCATAGAAAGAGAAGTAGCCGCTACAAGCATAAGCGATGAAGTTTTGGAAAAACTTGCTAGCAAGCTTCAACCTGTAGATAATGATAGCGAAGCGTTAAAAAATCTTATAGAAGGACAGAAGGCGATAATGCAAAAACTTGCGGAACAGCCTGCTGTTCAGGTAATAGATAAAGAAGGCGCGAATTTTGGAGTCAGCGAAGAATTGATAAGACGACTAGTTGAGGGACAAGAACTCATAATGAGAAAACTATCTGAGCAACCTACCGAAAAGATAGTGGAAAAAGAAGTGAAAGTTGAAGTTCCCGTCGAAAAGATCGTCGAGAAGGAAGTTCCTATCGAAGTTGAGAAGATCGTCGAAAAAGAAGTAGTCAAAGAAGTACCGGTAGAGAAAATAGTCGAAGTACCTGTCGAAGTGGAAAAGATAGTAGAAGTGCCGGTAGAGGTAGAGAAAGTCGTAGAGAAGATAGTAGAGATACCTGCTGAAAAACCTACTCCAAAAGCAAAGGTAGTCGCTCCAAGACTTACGCTTGACGAGGCTTACGCGAAATTATCTGCAAAGCAAAAGAAGATATTTGATACCCTCAAAGCCTACGCATTGAGCAAAGACAAGTGCAAGGAGAAGAAATCTACGTATTCTATCTTGTTAGGTCAATCTTCTGTCAATCCGCTTGTAAAGCTTACGATAAAGAAAGATACAACGGTAGCTCTCTTTAAGATGGAAGACGAGTTTATGAAAGACATACGCCGTAACGCTACTAATGACGGAACGAAAGTAAAAGTCAAAGAGACGGAACTAGTGGTTGCGGATATGCAAGCGTTGGCTACAGCTAAAGAGATGGTGGATCTAAGAGAAGATCAGATTGAAAGGTATAATGAGTATCTTAAAGAGCAGAGGAGTATGAAGCGATCTTAAATCGTAGTGAATAGTTAAAAGTGAAAAGTTAAGAAGTACGGATAGAGATTTCTCCCTTCGCTACGCTTCAGTCAAAATGACAGTATAATGATAACCACTTAAAGCCATACAAATAATTAATAATCAAATTGGTTAAGCTAATTTGATTGCTTATAATTAATAAAGAGCGAGTACATTTACTAAAATGTACTCGCTGATTTTCTGTTTTGTTCTGGTTAAGCTGTCAACAGGTTATTTTATATTTCCAGCATTTGCAAGATTTTTTCTTTGGGTACTACGCCTACGCTTGTATTTATTACTTTTTTATCTTTTATTACGACAAGCATTGGTATGCTGGAAACGTTAAAAGCGCTTGCCAATTCGCCTTGCTTGTCTACGTTTACCTTGCATACTTTTATATCGGTTTTTTCTTCCGCGATTGAATCTACTATCGGGGATAGCATTCTGCATGGAGCGCACCATGACGCCCAAAAATCTATCAACACGGGTTTGTCGCTTTCTACGACTTCTTTATCAAAATTATCCTTAGTCAATTCTATTATAGCCATATTTCGTCTCCTTTATTGAAATAAATAATTTAGTCTAGAATTATTATAGCACGCAAAAATACAAATTACACGTTCAAGATAAACAATATTGAAAAATATTGTCAAGTTTGGTACAATAAAGAAAAGGAGAGAGCGTCATGATAAGAAAATATTGCAATGAAGACAGAGAATCGGTATTGAAAATGATGAGAGAGTTTTATTCTTCGCCTGCGGTTCTTCACAAAATACCAGAGGACAATTATTCAAAGACTATTGACGAAGCGGAAAAGCGAAGCCCGTATTTGGATATATTCATTCTTGAATATGCAGGTCAGACGGCGGGCTATGCGCTCACAGCTTATACTTACAGTAACGAAGCGGGCGGTAACGTAGTTTGGATAGAAGAGATATACGTTTTGCCTGAATTTCAAAGCAAGGGTATAGGAGGAGAATTTATAAACTATATCAAAAACGGATATGGCGATTTTGCAAGAATAAGATTAGAAGTCGAAGAATCAAATGACGGAGCGACAAGACTGTATAAACGCGAAGGCTTCGAGGAACTCGCATATTGTCAATATATTATCGAAAATAAAAGGTATTAATAAATTCGGACTTGAAAAAGAGCGTAATTAATGATAAAATAGAAGAAACGTTATGGAGATTAATTTATTTATGAATTTAATACCTTTGCCAAAAAACATTACGCTTAAAAACAAAGAATTGAAGTTGGGAGCAAAAACTCAAGTAGAAGGCGAGTTTTTGCAAATCGCTGAATTGTTGCGCGAACATCTATCGCAATTTGATAGCGGAGAAAATACCTACGTTAAGTTTGTAAAAGATAAGGATTTATCGGAAGAAGGTTATGAAATCTTTTGTGAAGACGAAATTATAAACGTCAAAGCGTCTTCTTCAAAAGGCGCGTTTTACGCCTATATTACGATAAGACAAATTCTTGACGATCGCAATACGTTTGTTTGCGCGGATATTAAAGACAGCCCCAAATATTCTTACAGAGGTTTTATGTTGGACTGCGCTAGGCATTTTTGGCGTAAGGAAAAGATCAAGCAATTACTTGACGTAATGGCAGATCTAAAAATGAACGTTTTCCATTGGCATTTGACAGACGATCAAGGTTGGCGCGCGGAAATAAAAAAGTATCCGTTGCTTACTCAAAAAGGGACGACTAGGCGAAGTTCTGCGCTCTATCAGCTATCCGACGATCTAAGCGAAAAGATTGTAAAGGACGAAAAATACGGCGAAGGACTTTTCTATTCTCAAGAGGATATGAAAGAAATCGTCGATTATGCTGCGCAGAGATTTATTGACGTAGTGCCTGAGATAGATATGCCGGGACATATGGTTGCTGCAATTTCCTGTTATCCTCAACTATCTTGCGCAGGCGAAGATGTAGAGGTTTCTTGCCGATACGGTGTTATGGAAAATATATTATGTTGCGGAAAAGAAGAAGTTTTTGATTTTGCAAAAGACGTAATTGATGAACTTTGCGAAATATTTACTTGTAAATTTTTCCATATAGGAGGGGATGAAGCTCCTAAAGCGCGTTGGAAGACTTGTCCCGATTGTCAGAAAAAAATAAGGACGCTTGGGCTTAAAAACGAAGACGCGTTGCAAGGATATTTCAACGCGCAAATAGCCGATTATCTAAAAAGTAAAGGCAAGCGGATGATAGGTTGGAACGAAATTCTCGACGCGCAGGAACTTTTGGATAAAGACGTCGTCGCTCAATGGTGGTGTGTAAATTCGCTTGGCAACAAAAATGAAAAAGAGTGGATGAAGAACGGAGGACAGTGTTTGCTTTCTCTTTGCCCGTACGTATATATGGATCATTCTTTCAGTATGCGACCGCTGAAAAAGACTTATTCGTTTTCTGCTAAGAAATTAGCGCCTGAAAAATATTCAAACGTACTTGGTATGGAAATTCCGCAATGGACTGAATTTATAGAAGAAGAGGATAAACTCGATATGCTTACCTATGCGAGGTTGATAGCTTTTTCGGAAGTATGTTGGGTAGATCCCTCGCAAAAGAACTATAAAGACTTTGAGTTGCGTATGGAAAATATGCGGAGGCATTTTTCCGCTTTGGGAGCAAAGATCTGCCCAAAGAATTTGTATCGCGGAAAGGCGAAACCTTGGTATTTAATTTCTGCCGGAGCAAAGTGGCTGTTTTGGAGCAAGAATCACGATCACGAATATGACGAGTTGAAAAGAATCGAAAAAGATAAATAGCAATTTGAAATTCTTAAAATAATAATTGGTTGATATAATAGATAGGCAATGCTATAATATATTTGTTGATTGCGTTAGCAGTATA
>CAMWIL010000089.1 GCA_947174325.1 uncultured Clostridia bacterium | reverse complement strand
GTATTTTATAACCTTTAAATTGCCGAAATTAAGGGCAATTTTGCATTTTAATTATATCTTAACGAAACATTTTTGGCAATACGTTTGGGTCAGTAAAAGTACACATTTACTGACCGCGCAGAAACGGAGTGAATAATGGATATTAAAAATAGAAAATTTAAGGGACACGCATTCTTGTCGATATTAATAATATTGTGCATAATTGCGTCAAGCGCGACGTTATTTTTGATGCATAATAAAATGGGAGCAAAAGAAACGCAATTAATAGAGCCTTTGGCAGACGCGCAGCCTGTAATAAACAGTCCTGTTTTAGAGGTAGGAAGTGAGAGATATATTTCCCCGTCTGCGCAATTTGATAATTCTTCAGCTGTAAAGTATTCGCAGATGACTGGGGCTTTGGGAGTAACGGCGGTAGGCAACAATGGAATTTCTATTACTACTGAAAGTAGTAGCAACCCCAAATACGAGTTCTTTGATTTTAATACGAAAATAGTAGTACCTGCGCGTACAGAGTATACGGTAAAGTATAAAATTACATATACTTTATATAAAAATGCCACAAACAATACATCTAATATTTATTCTAGTCTTTATGATTACGGTAAAGACTACCACAAAGATAGTCCTGAAAGCTATAAGATAAACGCTCAAAAATTATACGAAACCAACGGGGATTTTGATATAGGCCCGTCAGGCGATTATTTTATTAATAGAATACAAACCAACGCATGTAAAAGTACTGTTTCGGATAGCTATGAATATACCGCCACTCATACGAACAAGAGCAAAGCAGAAATGGAGTTTTTTCATAATTACAGTTGCTACGTATTTGGATGGAAGGGGACAGGAACGACAAAATCATATAGTATGAAAGCTACTGTAAGCGTTACCGCAGAAATCGAGGCGAAATTATTAGGGCAAGCCTCACCTGTCGATGTAGAGGTGGAGTATACGGGGCAGTCGTTGTCTTTGGCAAACGTTGAAGAATCTCAAAAGACTTGGTATAACGCTAGCCTAATGAGTATCGATTATTCTGCGAATGCAGATATGGTAAATGCCGGACTTAAAAAAGTAAAAGTTACAATAACCGCTTCAGATGAATTTTTTAAGGAAGCTCCGGACGAAAGCATAGGCGAAAGCGATACCGTAAGGTATTTCAACTTTACGATCACAAAGAAGAAGATAGGAGTAGATATTACTGAAAAGACAGGTGGCGGAGGTCTTGAAGTCAATGCAAAGACAGGGGCAGTGTATACAGGAGATACGGAAGTCAACAAGCGAGCGCCAATCTTTGCAGTATCTTACAAAAACAACAGTACGGGAATAGTGTACGATTCTTTTCCCACGGACGTAGGAACGTACACTGCAACGGTGAGCATATCCAACGACTGTAACTATGAGTTGGACGGATCGTATACAGAGACAATCACAGTCGACGCAAGAAAAGTCGCCAAGCCGTCAGTAGGATTGACCACATTGCCGTACAATGGAGAGACGCAAGACTTTACAGTCAGCGGAATGAGCAATGACGTAACTATCACGGCGGTCACAAGCGGACTGACGTACTCAAACGGTAAACTTAGCGCAAAGGACTTTGGCACGTATAAAGCAACGGTATCGTTGGCAGACGGAGGAAAGAATACTGAGTGGGTCGGCGGAGGAACTGCGGACTATGAAATCACGCTCAACATAGAAAAGGCTAAGTTGAGTATCACGTTCAGTTCGGACGGCGGATGGTCGTGGAACAGTGGAGTATCCAAGACGGTGAGCATAACGGACAACAGGAAGAAAGATAGCGAAGTATTGTCTTTTAGCGTATTGTATGACGGCAACGCAATAAGCGACGTTACGGCGTCGAGTACGTCCAAGCAGACGGATATAGTAATACCGCCATTGTCCAGTCAGTCGTCAGCATATAAGTTAAGCGTAAGTCTCAACGACAGCGGAGACGGAAAGAACTATGATTTGATCGGAATTACTACACAAGACTTTAATATAACGGATAAAGTGATCAAGGTAGAAGAAAGCAACATCATATGGTCATATACCAACGGAAATGAAACAAAACAGTTGGCGAGTTGGGATTCAACGTCGATCTTTGAAGTGACGTACAATGGCAAAGAGTTTGAATTTAGCGCAAAGTTGAGCGGATTAGACCCGAAAGACGAAGTAATTATAGACGGGTACACAACCGAAACGGGAGAGGATGCAGGAGAGTATACTACGATAGTGACGCTTAAATCAAGCGTAGGTCAATTGACACAATCAAGCTTTACGCTTAAATGGAAAATCAACAAAGCTTTGTTTGATCTGTCAAACGTCAAATGGGATTATGATCCTGCAAAGCCATACGAATATAATGACAACTTCCATGAAGTTAAGTTGACAGGATTGCCCAAAGGACTTAGCGCAGAATATGAAGATAACCGTAAAATGAACGTGGGAAAATATACTGCGCAAGTAAGCAATCTGATAATAGCGGAAAACTTGAAGAACAATTACGTTCGTCCGGAAATCGGCAACGCTTTGACTTATCAATGCAAAGACGAGAATGGGGACGATAAAGTTGTTCCGTGGAAGTGCGATTGGGAAATAAAAAAAGCAGTCTTGGATTTGAGTTGGGTAAAGAAGACTTATGACGATAAGAATTCAAGAAAGATCCGCGCATATGAGGTAAGCGACGAATTTATGCGCGGAAAAATAGAGTATAAATATTATGCGGAAAGCGACTACGTAGACGGAGTAGCCGTCGGCGCAGCTGTTGATTTTAGCAGTCTTACGGTGACTCCCGGCGTAGAGTTGAAATATTACGTAGTAGCAGTGATAAAAAGCCAATACAAAGACGAATACGAGATAAAAGCCGGTACGCAATACAAGCGATTTACGGTAGGATCGCAAGCGCCTATAAGAGATATAAAAATAGAAAGCAAGTTTTCATATGACGGCAAAGCGCACGGAGTAAAGGAAGAGTGGCAAGTGTCCAACAATAGTCACATAGTCGCGCAGTATTATTCGGTAGGCAATGACGGTATAGAAACGTTGATAGAGGGCGCTCCGATAAATGCGGGCAAGTACGTGATAAAGTTGGATATAGAAGACGGATACGAAGATACTTTTGAATTGAGCGGATACAAGTTTGCATATGAGATAACCAAGGCGCAGATATTGGCGGTATGGAATACGGAAGGAGAGATACCGGTAATAGAGAACGCAACGCAAGTAATAGAGTATGAGTATAGCGACGAAGAAGGAAACATAATAGCTGACGTTGCTCAACTTGAAAAGGGAAAGAATTATACTGCAGTAGCGAAGATAAAGAGCGAGTACGCAGGAAACTATGAGTTTGTAGACGCGGACGGAATAGTCTTGGCAAAGCCAACGGTGACGGAAGGACAGGAGTTTGAGATAAAGACGGAAGATCCTACAACTCCGATAAACCCTAACGACCCAAATAATCCCGGCAATAGCGGAGATGACAACAAAGATCCCGATGATGGAAGCGATCCCGTAGATATAGGCGAAGTCGGAGAATTCTTGCAGAAGTATTGGCAGCCTATAGTAACGGCAATAAGTATATTATTGCTACTGATATTTATAAGCAAGGGAATAGGCTGCGCAAACAAACGTAAGAGAATAAAGAAGACTATAGAGAGAAAATATAGTTCGTACTATGCGGCAGCGGGAACGGGATTGTTTGGCTTGACGTACACGAATTGGACTATAGTGGCGTGCATAATGATGGGCGTTGCGCTACTTTCGTTTATATTTATGATGCTTGAAAAGAATATGCTCAACAAAGCGGAAGAGGAATTAGAGGAAGCAAAAGAAGAGTATGCTCGTGACGAAGCAAAACGTCAAAGCGAAGATATGAAAATGATGTTAATGGGCGTGATGGGAGGAAACGCAAACGGCGGAGCGCAAGGCGGATACGCGTATGCTCAACAACCAATGTTGGGAGCGGAAGAGATGCGCGGAATGATAAGCGAAGTAGTGACTGCGTTACTGCCCGGCGTACAGCAGATGTTACCTCAACAGGCTTCGACTAATAATGAGTTGGTGGAAAAGCTACTGGAAAAGACAACTAAAAATGAAGAAGCAATGCAAAAGCTAATAAAGAAAGTTGCAGAACAACCAGCTGAGAAAATTGTAGAAAGAGAAGTAGCGGCTACAAGCGTAAGCGAAGAAGTGTTGGATAGATTGGCAAGCAAATTACAACCGGCGCAGTCCAATATAAACGAAGACGTTTTGGAAAAACTTGTGAATAAACTTCAGCCTGCGACAAATGACGAAACTATACTCAAAGTGGTAAGTCATTCCGAACAGAACGACGAAACGATAAAACAACTTCTTAAAAATCAAGAAATATTGATGGAAAAGATATTAGAACTTTCCGCTAATCAACAATCTAGCGAACCGCAAGTGGTGGAAAAGATTGTGGAAAAAGAAGTAAAAGTAGAAGTTCCAATTGAGGTGGAGAAAGTCGTAGAGAAGATAGTAGAAATACCGGTAGAAAAGGTAGTTGAAATTCCTGCTCAAAAACCTGCTCCCAAAGCAAAGACAGTCACTCCAAGACTTACGCTAGACGAAGCATACGAAAAGCTATCCGCAAAGCAGAAAAAGTTCTTTGATACGCTCAAAG
>CAMWIL010000088.1 GCA_947174325.1 uncultured Clostridia bacterium | reverse complement strand
AAGTAGTAGAAGGCTTTGACTCGAAGATAAATTTATGTTTAAGATTTAGCAATAATTTAGCTAAAAATCTTAAAATTATTCTAAAAGACAACTTAATTAAGAATAATATAGAAAATATTTTTCTAAAATTGCCACGTGTGGCAAGAGGCGTAGATTTTGAAATAATAGAAAAAACTCTTGAAAACGTTGTTGACTCGTTTGATGGAATTGTCGCGGACAACTTATATTCGCTATACTTGGCAAGGAAGTTTAAAAAGGCAGTAATAGGCGGGAGCGGCTTGAATATTTTTAATGATAGTTACTCAAAAATATTAGGACTTGATCGCGCGATAAATTCTGTAGAGTTAAACAAGTCGGAGTTGATAGATAATGGAATTATTTATGGCTATGGAAATCTGCCTGTAATGACGTTATTGCATTGTCCTATTCAGGTAAATACAAAGTGCGATTGTAAGAATTGTAAATATAAAGGCGACTTTTCTTATTTTGATAGAAGAGGCGAATACAAAATAAGCAGAAGCAGAATAAATTACTGTCAATTTGAATTGTATAATCAGCAAATAATAGACGTAAGAGGTAAAATTAAAACAATTAAAGCTGATTTTTATCTTGATTTGCGAGGCTGCGATGCGGCTAAAACAGTTAAAATTGTCAATGATTTTATTAAAAAATGTGGCGTAAGTGACGATAATTCTACTTACGGACACTTATTTAGAGGTGTAAAGTAGATATATGAGCAAGTTCATAAATAGAAAAAGTTTGAAAATTTTAGAATACGACAAGATTTTGAGTAGTATAGCAAATTATACTTCTTCGGAACTTGCCAAATCTACCGTTTTGTCCATAAGACCCAGCGTCAACTTAGATCAAGCCGAATATTTACTTGATTTGACGGAAGAAGCGTATAAAATTACTTACGAGCACTGTATTTCTCCGTCTTTTTCGCTTGACGAAATGTCTGAGATTTTGGATAATGCTCAAAGACATGCGACGTTATCTTGCGCCGATATTTTGAAAGTAGGTCGGTTGTTGCGTACTTCAAGATTGGTTTTTTGCGCAATAAATCAAATCAACGATGGTGAATTGAAGAATATTAAAGCGCTTTTGAGCAGTATTTTTATTGAAGATGAGTTAGAAAGTAACATTTACGAGAGTATTTTGGGAGAAAATGAGGTAAGCGATAATGCTTCGCCTGCATTGAAGTCTATACGACAAAGTATTAGAAATTGCAATGATAGGATTCGACAAAAACTAAATTCATACGTTACTTCTTCTGATTACAGTAATTATTTGCAAGATTCTTTAATAACAATGCGCAATAATCGCTATGTTATTCCGTTAAAAAGCGAATATTCAAAGCAAATTAAAGGATTGGTTCACGATCAATCGGCTTCGGGAGCGACGGTGTACGTCGAGCCTATGGCTATTGTGGAGCTTAATAATGAACTCCGTTCGTTGAATGCCGAAGAAAGTAATGAAATTGAGCGAATTTTGCAATATTTTTCTCAAAAGATCACGTATGTTTGCGAGAATTTGAAGCTTAGTTATGAGACGGTTGCGTATATTGACAGTATATTTGCAAAAGCAAGATACGCGCAAGAGATAAAAGGTAAAAGAGTCAAATTGAATAATGGCGGGAACGTCAATATCATTGACGGAAGACATCCATTGATAGATAAAGAAAAAGTTGTGCCGGTGTCGATTGGGATAGGAGAAGGATACAATACGTTGCTTATAACGGGACCTAACACGGGCGGAAAAACAGTTTGCTTGAAATTGGTCGGAATACTGTCGCTGATGATTGCGAGCGGAATATTTGCGCCATGCGATGAAGAAAGTCGATTGGCAGTATTTGAAAACGTTTTTTGCGATATAGGCGACGAGCAGGATATCGAACAGAATTTATCTACTTTTTCCTCGCATATGACGAATTTGATATATATTTGTAATCACGTAAGTGAGAATTGTCTATTGTTGCTTGATGAGCTTGGCGGCGGTACAGATCCAATCGAAGGTAGCGCGTTGGCGATCGCTTTATTGGAATATTTCAAAAATAAAGGCTGTAAGACGATTACAAGCACGCATTACAATGAATTAAAAGAATACGCTTATGCGAACAATGGAGTTGCGGTGTCGGGAATGGATTTTGATCCTAAAACTTTTGCTCCGACCTATCGTTTGATAATGGGGCATTCGGCTTCGTCCAATGCATTGGAGATTGCGACAGCATTGGGCTTGAAAAGGAATATTGTTGAAGATGCCAGAGGCAGATTGTCCAAGGAAAAACTTGCGTTTGATAATGTGATCAAAGGCGCAGAAAGGTCAAGACGCGATGCGTTGGAATATGAGAAGAAAGCGAAAGAGAACTATGAAATTGCTGAGCAAGCGACACAGGAAGCAAAAAAAGCATTGGAAGAGCTGAATGAGCAGAAGCAGAAACTCGATGAGAAAATGAGGAAGTCCGCTAAGGACCTATTGTCCGATTATTTAGAAGAGGCGGAGGATCTTCTTGATAAATTAAAAGAAGAAGTTAAAAAGGGAGACGAGCAAGCGTTGTTTGAAGCGCGCCGCTTGAAGAAAAGACTTGGCGATATTCGTATTGAGGAACAGAAACCTGTAAAAGAATATGAGTTTTCTGACAAAACGATAGAAGTCGGCGACAACGTCTATGTAAAATCGCTAGAAAAAGTCGGAGAAGTTCAAAAGATAAACGATAAGAAAAAGGAGTATCAAGTAAAAATCGGAATTTTGACGACAAACGTTAAATTTGATAATTGCCAAAAAGTAAATATGCGCGCAGAGAAAGAAGACGTCAAGGTCACGGTGAGTAGGGAGTTTACAATAAAGCCGTTTTCTTTTGAATTAAATCTAATCGGACAGAGAGTAGATGAGGCATTGTATAATTTGGAGAATTATATAAGCGACGCAATTTTGCATAATTGCGTAGAAATTCGTATAGTTCATGGCAAAGGAACGGGGATTTTAAGAAAAGCGGTACAAGATTTCTTAAAAACTTCTCCACACGTTGAGTCTTTTAGGCTTGGTAAATACGGCGAGGGCGAAAGCGGCGTTACGATCGCTACGCTTAAATAGAATAATGGATAGTTTGAATTATATTCTAAAAATAAAAAACAATGATAAATTGGTTGTTAGAAACTTGATTTTAGCTGTCTGCGCGGTTGCATTGGCTGTCGTTGTAATAGGAGTAATCGCTTGTCTTGGAAACAAGACATATATGAATTTAGTGTATTATTCTATAGCGCTTGTGGTAATTATTGCGATACAGTTTTCTACAACTTTTCTTTGCTATGAGTTGATAATCAAATATGAAAACGGAAAAATAATTATAGTAAAATCTTTTTACGGTAAAAAAAAGCTTGTTTTAGACGCCTACGTTAAAGATATTGCGATAGAGAAATTCACAGAAACATATGAAGAAAAAATCATTGCGTTATGTTCGAAGTGTTGCGACCTTGAAAGATATGTGTTAAAATTATCGGGTAGAAATTATTTGTTAAATCTAGACGATTATATGTATTCGTTGATTGAGGTGGGTAATGATATATCTTGATAATGCGGCAACTACGCAATTAGATGAAAAATGTCTTGACGTATTTAGAGAATACAGTATTAACTCTTATTTTAACCCGTCTGCATTATATAGAAAAGCAATGGAAAGCGGAAACGCAATCAAAAAAGCTAGAAATGTCATTGCAAGATCGCTGGGAGTAAAAGGAGAGGAGATTATTTTTACTGCTTCAGGAAGCGAAGGGGATAATATTGCGCTCCTATGTTCGTTGAGAGCTAAGTCTGGGAAAATAATTGTAGGCTCAAGCGAACACAGCGCTGTTTATAATTGCGCATTAGAACTTAAATTGAGAGGTTATGACGTAGTTTTTGCGCCTTGCGATAAGTATGGCAGGGCGGATTTGGAAAAATTATCCCAACTTTTAGATGAGAAAGTAGTATTGGTGTCAATAATGCATGTGTGTAATGAAACCGGCGCATTAAACGATCTATTGGCGATATCCAACATGATAAAGGCAAAATCGCCTAGAGCATTATTTCATTCGGACGGAGTGCAGGCGTATGGAAAAATACCTGTTAATTTAAGATCGCTAGGCGTTGATCTGTATACCGTAAGCGCGCATAAAATTCATGCTCCTAAGGGAATTGGCGCTTTATATTGCAAGAGCGGTACGTTTCTCAAAACTTTTGTATTTGGCGGCGGTCAGGAAAACGGTGTAAGGTCGGCGACGGAAAACGTGCCGTCCATCATGGCTTTTGCAGACGTTGTTGAGCGTAATTTTGGAAAAATTCAAGAAAATTACGATAAAGTAAAGGGGCTTAGAGATCATTTATATAATAGATTGATAGAAACTTTTGATAATTTGAAGATCAACACGGATATGCAAAATTCTTCGCCTTATGTATTGTCTTTTGCGCTGAACAGCGCAAGAGGCGAGGTGTTGGTCCATTGTTTGGAGGATAAAGGCGTAATTGTGGGGACAGGGTCGGCATGCAGCGCAAAGAAGTCCACAAAGAGAATTCCGTTGGCTCTTGGAATTCAAGATGACTTTTCGCAAGGGATGTTAAGGGTAAGTTTTTGCGAAAAAAATACGATAGAAGAGGTGGACGCGTTTATAGATGCGTTGAAAGTTAGTTTGCAAGAACTGATAAAATATCAAAATAAGTCGGTCGGTAAAAACGATTGTATTTTGACTAGGTTGAAATTGAGGTAATTTATGGACAAGAAGAAAGTAATATTATTGC
>CAMWIL010000087.1 GCA_947174325.1 uncultured Clostridia bacterium | reverse complement strand
AAGCAATGTCGAATTCAAGAATTTTAAGTCAGGAAAAGTACACTTTTACTGACTCGACGCAAATAGACAATAAAAAATTTATTTCAATTGCGGAAATATTAATTGTAGATTGTTTATTTATAGAGGTATGGATATGGAAAGACAAAGAAGAAATTGTATAGCAATAGGCATAATAATGGTAGTATTATGCTGTATAGCGCTGTTGGTATGTATCAGCGTATGCAATCCGAGTATTGCAAAAAATGCGGATCAAAACGTTAACGTTTTTCCGACTGCGGCGGCGACGTTAAATTCCACTTATGGGGCATTTTATAACGGTTCTACATACAGATACACAGACTATACAAAAGTCGATGATATGCACAACGGGGCAATCAGCGACGATACGACTATGGTAACGGTCGATTCTGATGAACCGCACGGTTCTCATAAAAATCCATACGTAATCGATTCGGAAACAAGATGGAATGCTTTTGTCGCAGATATGAATGATACTTCAACTGGTATAACTGATTATGGCGCAGGAAAATACTTTGTTCTTGCGGTAGATTTGGATTTTAATGGAAAAACGTTTATTCCTATTTCACAATTTTGCGGTATTCTTTACGGACTTGGACATGCATTGTCAAATATTAGTTATGACGCTAATGGTTCTAATGGCGGAGTAATAACTAATGCTGAGAATGGAGTAATTATTGCGGATTTGGATATTGTTAATTATGAATATAGAAACGGAGTAATGAATGGCGGAATATTAGGTGCTATTACTACAGGTGTGTCGCTTTTGAATTGTCATGCGCAAGGAAGTATTATTAGACCGATAAGTATTGGTCGGGATTTAAAAATAGGCGGATTGATAGGGCATATTACGGGTAGTACTGCAGATGAATTTCTTGCATATAGATGCTCTGCTGAATTAAACGTCAATGTAGTTGAGTCAAATATGGTATATGGCTTAGGTATTGGCTCTATAGTTGGACAATGTATGCGTAATACTAACGTTACCATCTTGGATTGTTATGGAGAAGTGGACGCAACTTTAAAATTATCATCTAGTGCTTCAAATATGGTAGTTTATACTGGAATATTAGGTTATATCAACGGTATGATTAAACCAATTCTCATAGAGAATTATGCCGGTAGTATTAGAGTCAACAGCGCTGAAAATATTCCTTCTAATTTTACGCAAGGATATGATTCCGTGTTTGGTCATACAAATATGTCGAGTAGTGCGAAATTGCCGTCTGTTACGTTAAAGAACGTATATGCAAAAGGCGACGTTGAACAAAGCGGTACAGTTTATACAATGTGGCCGCATCTTGCAGGAACCGAAGCAAACACTAATTTTGGAAATCCGACTTTTTCCGCGACCAACGTAAAATATGCGGGTAGCGGTAGCAGTAAATGGACTGTTAGTAGTAATTTGATATCAAGTACAAAATTAAATAACGCATCTACACAGGTTTCAGAAAGTCAATTATGGACGGATGCGAAAGCGGATACTGCGTTTAAGGCAAACGTATGGACAAACAAAAGCGCTATTGGAGGAACGTATTCAGTGGCAACTTCTCCCGTACGCAACACTACTTTTGATTCGCAAGAAATATCGGTCAAGTTTAAAAACTATAAGACGACAGGCGATGAAGACTTGGGAATAGCAGACGCTAAATATGATTACGCAAGTGAAAATTTGTTGCCAACTCCGTCCGCGCCTGATAACAATCATAAATTTGTCTGTTGGACTTTGAACGCGTCAGGCGAGATAGATTCGTTTACTAAGTTGCCTGCGAATATAAACGGAGACGTGACTTTGTACGCCGTGTGGGATAATCCAAACGCGACGGCTTCAATAACTCTTTCCAATAGCGCTACGGGGAATAATGCGGATACTTTGGAGTACGGAACGGGCGATATAACTTTGACCGCTACGTCTAATGGACCTGGAATGAGTAATCCGACAAAGACATTCGAATGGTATAAAGACGGTGGAAGCAGCTCGGTAGGAACGGGAGATACTTGCGTATTGACAGACGTTAATCAGAGCGGGGCGTATTATTTGGAATATACATTGCTGGACAATATTGAACTGTTGTGGAGGCATACGGAAAAGTTGACTACGCCTCAAAATGTAACAATCAACAAAGGAACGTTGAAGATAAAGTCGTTTGCAATAGATAAGGATTCGCCCGCTTACGCAGGAAAGCCGCTTAGATTAGTAGATTTCAACGTTGAAATAGAAGATAACGGAAACAATGTAGTGCCGTGCAGTAAAATCGTATGGCAAACGCCCAATTCGACGGTAGCAAGCGGATTGAACGATACTTTCTATATTTCCGTAACGCCGACGGATACGGACAACTATAATTCAGCGACGTTGAACGTGTCGTTTGCGTCGGAAAGTCTAAAACTGACGTTTGACTTAGACAGCGCAATAGCAGACGAGAAGTTGGAAGCAGAGTTGACATACGGGGATCCGTATTCAGCAAGCAAGATAGTCAAAATGTTTTTGACTGAATTTTGGAAGAGGTTGGACGTCAACGACCCATTGTACGATCCGAATTATTTGAGTATAGAGAATATGGCGCCGTATTTTGACGGAGTTGAGATATCTAGTTACACGACAAATATTCCCGACGTAACAACGCCGCAGAGAATAGAGGTAATGTTTATAGACAAAAACTATACCGTAACTTTCAATGCGGACAACGGAAGCTCGAATACTACGCAAATGAGAAAGTTCAATCAAAGATTGAATAGCGTACCCAACCCGACGAAAACAGAGTATTTATTCAAAGGCTGGAAATATGACGACGTAGACGATTTGGGAAATTCGGTCACAAAGTATTGGGACTTTGACGAAGACAGAGTAAAAGGAGATATAACGCTGACGGCGGATTGGTTTAAGGCAACATTGACTTTGGTAGATATTGAAGTAACGCCGAAAGCCGGAGGATACGACGCATTGACAACGATGACTGACAGCGATTTGGAAGTAATTGCGCATTATACTACCGATTCGCCTGATTATCCTACGTACGATAGCAAACTGTCATTGGACGACGTAAGCGGATATAAAATAATATACGGAAGCAGCGACGGTAAGTTGCATGTCAATAATCCGGGAATTACAATAACTTACTCTTACGGAGGAGTGACAAGAACAAAGTCTTTGACGCTTACGGTCAATCCTAAATTGCTCGACGAAGAAATGAGCGCAAACGGAGTAAAGTTTGAGAATAAGACTGTTGTATTTGACGGAACGGCGAAAGAGATAGGCGAAGTTCAAGGCGAATTGCCGATACAGATAAGCGAAGTGCAATACGAATATTGGTTTGGCGGCAGCGTTGTTGAGAAGAGCAGCGTAGTGAATATAGGTTTGTATACGGTAAGAGCTAAGTTTATATCCAGCGATCCCGATTATGCGGCGAGCGATATGGAAGCTACGTTGACGATAAGCAGGACGGGAGCGGCAGGAGATATTGATCCAGACGATCCGAGTTCGTCAGGAGATCCAAACCAACCGGCAGACGGAGCGTTTGAGGAACTGCTTAAAAAACTCAAAGATTTACCTTTGTGGCAGTTGATAGCAAGCGTGATAAGCATAATACTGATATTGATATTCGTATCAAAGACGATAAGCAACGAGAGCAAGAGGAAGAAAGCCAAGAAGACGATAGAGAAGAAGTACAATACGTATTACGCGGCGGCGTTCTTGGGGTTGAGCGTAACAAATTGGACGGTCATCGCGTGCGTGTTGATGGGATGCGCGTTGCTGACGATGATATTTATGTTAATCTCTCAAAAGCGTCGCAATAGCGCAGAAGAACAATTGGACGAAGCAAAAGAAGAATTTGAACGTAATCAAAGAGATATTGATACAAAACGTCGCGACGAAGATATGAAGATGATGTTTATGCATATGATGGGCGGAAACGCAAACGGCAATGGACAGCAAGGCGGATATGCATATGCAGGACAAGGCTTAGGCGCGGATGAGATAAGAGGAATAGTGTCGGAGACTATGACGGCGATGTTGCCTAATTTCCAACAGTATCTACCTCAACAAGCGTCTAACAATGACGAGGTCATCAAAGATCTTATCGAGGGACAGAAAGCGATAATGAAAAAGCTTGCAGAGAAGCCTGTTGAGAGAGTCGTGGAAAAAGAAGTTGCGGCTGCAAGCGTAGGCGACGAAGTACTTGAAAAATTGGCAAGTATGATGCAATCTAATTCTAAAGTAAACGAAAAGACTTTGGAAAAAATCGTAAGTAAATTGCAACCTGTTGCGAGCGACGAAACTTTGCTCAAAGTGGTAGCGCAGAGTGGAGTAAACGATGAGACTATAAAGCAGATGTTGAAGACTCAAGAAGATTTGATTCATAATCAAGAGAAGTTGATGGAGAAAATACTCGAACTATCCAACAATCAACCAGCAGAGCCGCAAGTAGTTGAAAAGATAGTGGAAAAAGAAGTCAAAGTCGAAGTGCCCGTTGAAGTAGAAAAAGTGGTAGAGAAAGTCGTCGAAGTTCCCGTCGAAAAGATAGTGGAAAAGGAAGTTCCTGTCGAAGTTGAGAAGATCGTTGAAAAAGAAGTGGTAAAAGAAGTAAAGGTAGAAGTACCTGTTGAAGTGGAAAAAATAGTCGAAGTGCCGGTAGAGGTAGAAAAGGTTGTAGAGAAGATAGTAGAGATCCCTGCCGAGAAACCTGCTCCCAAAGCAAAGGTAGTCGCTCCTAGACTTACGCTTGACGAGGCTTACGCGAAACTCTCTGCAAAGCAAAAGAAGATATTCGATACTCTCA
>CAMWIL010000086.1 GCA_947174325.1 uncultured Clostridia bacterium | reverse complement strand
AATCTTCCGTCAATCCGCTTGTGAAGCTTACGATAAAGAAAGACACAACGGTAGCATTGTTCAAGATGGAAGACGAGTTTATGAAGGACATTCGTCGCAACGCAACGAATGACGGAACGAAAGTGAAAGTAAAAGAGACGGAACTAGTAGTAGCGGATATGCAAGCGTTGGCTACTGCAAAGGAAATGGTAGACCTTAGGGAAGATCAAATCGAGCGTTACAACGAGTATCTTAAAGAGCAGAGAAGTATGAAAAAGTAGAATACCACTCTCCACGGTCTATACTGCTTATTATCGCCTTTGACCCGTTAGGTCAAAGGCGATTGAGTTAAGAGTTAAAAGTTAAAAAGTACGGATAGAGATTTCTTGACTTCGCTCGAAATGACAGACACTCAGAGTTCAGAGTTTTGGGCGGCTAAGTGTGTTTTGTAATTATTTGCTCATAGTTTTTGGTTTAACTGATTTGCGAAATATTACTTGCTATCGCTAAAAAATATGGCTTAAATAATTGCAAAACACACTTAAAGCCATCTACTAACGAAAAATATCATATACCTATCCACATTGCTTGAGGTAACGGGGTAGTTCTTAATCGTAGACTAGTCATAAAGACAAAAAAAGCAAGCTTGCGCCTGCTTTTTTAAATCCATGGAAAGTTGTTTAATCAATCAAGTTTTCCAGTATAAATTCATAAAGGGTAGATGCTTTTTCGCTCCAATTCTTGAAGAGCCATTTTGCTTTGTTGCGGTTTTGCACTACAAGTTTGAGATCCATAAGCGGGGTATTGGTGCTTTCGATCTTCAAAACTACGGTGTATGTACCGTCGGTATTTTTGTAATAATCGGAAAAATAGTCTTGTTTCTTTCTATATTTGATCTTATTGAGTTTTATCACTTCAGCGATATTTTCTCTCAAAGAAGATGGAATTTCCACAAAATAATGTTTCAAACCTTCTCTTGAATCCGACGTAATAGCATAACGCGGATTGCAACCTTTTGTTGCTACGTTGGTGATCATATTGTTTTTTATAAGATCGGTCAACGCAACTTTGCAATCCATATAACTCAGCCAATTATTCTCCGTTACCATATCCAAAATAACGCCCTCTTGAAGAGCGACTTCCATTTTGTCAAGCGCGTAGAGCAGTATAAGTTTGTTGAGAGTTGTCGGTTCTAACATAAAAAATTATTGATGGATATACTTTGCAATGCTTTTGATAAGTTCGTCACAGTCTTCGCTGTGTACTTCGAGGACTACCGGACGGTTGAGATCCAAAGAGAAGATTCCAAGAATTGATTTGGCATCTACGACGTATCTGCCGCATCTAAGATCCATATCGAAATCAAATTGAGAAATTATATTCACGAATGATTTTACGCTCTCCGTAGTGTTGAGCAATAATGTAATAGATTTCATACAAACTCCTGATATTTAACGAAAAATCAGCTCAAATCGGCTAATTGTCGACAATAGTATAATTATTATATATCAATATATACTTTTTTTCAAGCGACTTGGATATATTTTTTAATTTATTACACGCTTGATATTTCTTCTCGGTTAATGTATAATAAAATTAAATACAACAACGCAAGCGGATTGCTTGTCAAAAATACTTACACTCGGAGAAAAAACTATGGTTGAATTGTCACCGCAAAAAGCGTATAATATTTTTTTGGATTACTGCGACGAGATGGCAAGGTCTACTTATATTCTTTCGACAACGGCTATCAAAAATCTATTGAGATTTATCGCTAATACTCCTTGTCTTTACAACTATGTCGAAAAATGTAATTCCAGCATAAGATTTAGAGAGGAATACGGCAAATTCTTTGGCGAGAACGGAGTTAATATCCCGTCCGACCCTATGGCTGTCGTTTCGGTTGTTACTGCGCTTTTGTTCGATTTTGACCGAAACAACGTCGATATCGATAGATTTTTGCGCAGAAATTACAAGTATGACGATTACGGAGCTTGTTATCAACATTTTTGCAACACTGTTTTGGTTGCGTATGCAAGGGCGTTCGGCGGTGTAGTAGACTATAAAGAAAAGGTCGTAGAAGCAGTAGAAGAAAAGCCTATTGACAATCTTGTCAAGGAGAATGCTGTTCCGTACGTAAATAAGATGATGCGTATCGTCGAAGAAGATCCAAACTTGTCTGACGAAACTAAAGAAGATTGGTTGACGCTTCTTGACGGATTGAATTGTTCGTTTGATCTGTCAAAAGTGAAAATGATAAAAGCGATGTGGATAGGACTTGATGCTGTTATAAAAAAATACCGTCCCGTTCAGTCATATTTGCGCGAGGTAAAGAAGATTTTGGAAGACTTTGCGTTGATTTAGGATATGAAAGTAAAAGATAAACAAAACGCCATCAAGACGGTCAATAAGGTTGCTTTCGTCACCGTCGTCGTAAATTTATTGCTTGCAGTCGGCAAATTTCTTGCCGGCTTTCTTGGCAATAGTACGGCAATGATATCGGACGCCGTACATTCGTCAAGCGACGTCGCTTCAACTATAATAGTTCTTATAGGCGCAAGAATAGCGATAAAGAGCGAGGATAAGGATCATAATTACGGGCACGATAGATTTGAGAGCATAGCGTCGATAATTCTTGCAATGATGCTTTTTGCTACCGGCTTAATGCTGTGTTATACCGGAATAAAAAACGTAATTGACGCAGCAAAAGGTGATTTTATCGCGCCGTCTTACGTCGCGTTGATAGTAGCCGTTGTTTCAATAATAGTGAAAGAGGGGATGTATTGGTATACTATTCATTATGCAAAACGTCTGGATTCGCAGGCTTTGAAAGCTGACGCATGGCATCACCGTTCTGACGCTTTTTCTTCCGTTGCGGGTTTTGTGGGTATACTCGGCGCAATACTTGGAGTTTTTGTTCTTGAAGGAATAGCGACGGTTCTTATTGCTTTGCTGATAGTCAAGGTGTCATATGATATAGTAAAAGTCGTTTTGCGACAACTTACAGACCACGCCGCTCCCGATAATCTTTATTCTCAAATATACAAGACGATCAACGAAGATGACGGAGTCAAAAACATTGATTTGTTAAAGACCAGAATTTCAGGCTCGATAATCTATGTAGAAGCGGAAATTGCCGTAGACCCGACGCTCAATATCGTAGAAGCTCACGCAATAGCTCAGCGCGTACACGACAATATAGAAAGCCAATTCGAAGAAGTAAGACATATCGTCATTCACGTAAATCCGTTTATAGTTTCAGCGGAAGAGGATTTACAAAGTTAAAATAGCCTTTTTGTCAAGATATTACAGTATCGTCCAACCGTCCGGTACGAATAACTGAGAAAAAATTCTTACGCAATATCTGTCCGTAAACGAAGAGATATAGTCGCAAACAACTCTGTCTGCGGGATGGTCGTTCAATAAAGTTTTATAAAAGTCGGGGAGTTTGTCAAGATTGTTGAGATAGTATTCAAAAATAAATACTATCATTTTATTAGCTTTTACTTCTTGACTTTTTGCCTTTGAATTTAGATAAACCCTATCAAACATAAATTTGTGCAACTTTTCAGTAGCTTGTTTGAAATCGGGGGATTGCTCAATAACAGGGCGGTCCCAACTTGTCTTGACCATATCCAAAATAAGATTGTTGATACGCGCCGACTTGCTTTCGCCAAGCGTTGAGATACAGTCTTTTGGCAAGTCTTCATTGGAAATAACTCCGCCTCTTATCGCGTCTTCAATGTCGTGATTAATATAGGCAAATCTATCGGCAAATTTAACTATTTCGCCCTCTAAAGTTGAAGGGTGATCATCATATCTATGATTTGCAATGCCGTCTCTCACCTCAAAAGTGAGATTTAGTCCTTTTCCGTTGTTCTCAAGAAGTTCCACAACTCGTCTGCTTTGCAATGAATGAACAAAACCGCCTTTTACAAGTTCGTTTAGTTGTCGCTCGCCTGCGTGACCAAACGGGGTATGTCCCAAATCGTGTCCTAGAGCAATAGCCTCTACCAAGTCTTCATTAAGTCTCAAAGCTCTGGCTATCGTACGACCTATCTGCGAAACTTCCAATGTATGCGTAAGACGGGTACGGTAGTGGTCGCCTTCGGGTGAAAGAAATACCTGCGTTTTGTGTTTTAAACGTCTAAATGATTTACAATGCAAAATCTTGTCTCTGTCGCGTTGAAATTCGCTGCGAAGTTCGCACGGTTCGCAAGCAAGAACTCTTCCCTTAGTATTCTCCGAAAGCGTGGCGTAAGGGGAGAGCGTGAGTTTTTCGATGTTACAAATATGCTGTCTTACGTTTTCCATATAATTATTATACTATATTGTTATTATATTGTCAATATGGCGCAGTCAAGGCGATTATAAATAAAAGCGAAAATATATTGGATGGCTTTAAGTGTATTTTGCAATTATTTTAGCCATATTTTTTAGCGATAGGGGAAAAGAATTCGCAAATTAGCTAAACCAAAAACTATGAGCAAATAATTACAAAACACACTTCGCCGCCTCAAAGTCCGCGGTTCTGTCATTTCGAGAGAAGCGTAGCGAAGTGGAGAAATCTCTGTCCTAACTTCTTCACTTTTCTCTCTTCACTATAATAAGGCTGTGGAGAGTGGTGAGATTTTCGTTTTATCGGAAGGCACGCCGCTATACACAGCCGCTTCTTATGCATAACTAATATTATTAACTGTAAAATTTTGGTGAAAAAATAAGCAAAAAATCGACAAATAGCAAAAAATTCCAAAAAAAGTGTACTTTTCCTGACTGCAATTTTATATCCATATTTCGCCATAATTAGCGATATTTATACACAATAAGTATACAAT
>CAMWIL010000085.1 GCA_947174325.1 uncultured Clostridia bacterium | reverse complement strand
ATTTGCATTTAGCGCTTGCATATTTTTTAGCGAAACGAAGATAGAGTATGAAAGCTGGTAATACCAAAAACTATGAGGCGATAAATTGCAAACACATTTATTGCCTTACGCTTGGTAATTCTATTGCGGTGAAAGGAGATAAATTTAATCTTCTATATTTTCATTTAAGAAAAGTGGAGAGTTAAAAAATTCTTGTAGAGTTATATTAAGTCCGTCGCAAATTCCGTAGATAGTGGAAAGTTTGACCGTAGTACTCTTTGTCATTGTTGCGATTGTTGGGCGAGGTACGCCACTCAAATTTGCCAAAGCATTTATAGTAAGATTTCTTTCTTTTGCTAAATCCGCAATTCTTTTGTATACTGCGTCAACTAATCTCATAATAATCCCCTAGATGTTGAATTGTTATTCCTACGAAATTATTATAGGGAAAATTTAAAATAATTATAGTTGGTGTGCCAACTATTGGTTGACCAACATAAAATAATTGTATAATAATATTATTAGAAGAGAAATGGAGAACAAATAATGAAAATTGATACAGTTTGCTTTACAGGGCATAGAAGTCAAAAGTTGCCGTGGGCTTTTAATGAGGAAGACGGCAGATGCAAGATAATGAAAGAAAAGTTGAGAAGTGAAATATTAAAAGCCATAAAAAGAGGGTATAGGACTTTTCTTTGCGGAATGGCGATCGGTTTTGATATGATAAGCGCGGAGACTGTGTTGTCGCTTAAAGAAGAATATCCGGATATAAAACTTATAGGAGCATTGCCGTGTAGGACGCAAGATTGCAAATGGTCATATAAGGACAGAATAAGATATAGAGGATTGTTGAGTAAATTAGACGGCGTACGATGTATATACGACGAATATATCGGCGCGGAGTGTATGCTGGAACGCAATAGGTATATGGTAAATAACTCGTCGCTTATGATCGCGCTTTTTGACGGAAAGGCGGGCGGAACAAAGTCTACGATAGATTTTGCGCGCAAGCAAGGTTTGGAAATCGTGATAATCGAGCCGTGATTAGGCAAATTTAATTTTCCAAAATCATTATACATATTTTCCAATAATTCCCACAAACTACTATCAATAAAGCAAGCGGAGGAAAATATGCAAGCAATTATTATGGCAGGAGGAGTGGGAAGCCGACTTAGACCGTTGACGAATTCTATGCCCAAACCTTTGGTGAACATTATCGACAAACCCGTAATGGAGTACGTTATTGAAAATCTTGCTCTAGGAGGCGTGACAGATATTGCCGTTACGGTAGGATACAAAAGTCAAATGATTATGGACTATTTTGGAGATGGAAGCAAGTGGGGAGTGTCATTGACGTACTTTGAAGAAACCGAGCCGTTGGGTACTGCGGGCGGGGTAAAGAACGCAAGCAGCTTTATCAAAGACGATTTTCTCGTGCTTTCTGCGGACGGCTTTTGCAATATTGATATAAAAGATTTTTGCGACTATCATAAATCTCACGGTCAGTTGATTACTATGGCGGTAAGATATATGCCCGACGCAAGAGGTTACGGACTGGTGCGCACGGACGAAGATTCGTTTGTTACTTCATTTGCAGAAAAGCCTAAATTTCTTTGTTCGGGGTTGATAAATATGGGGATTTACGCTTTTGATAAAAAAATTCTCGACGAAATACCTGACGGAAAATGCGATTTTTCTTATGATATTTTTCCACGCCATATCGGGGATATCCGATCTTATTCTACCGATTGTTTTTGGTCTGATATAGGTACGTTGTCGGACTATTATCTTACAAATCATTACGTCAGTATTCACCCGGAAAACTTCGGCGTTACTTTTTGATAAATCAAGTATTCGATCACAAAAAGCGGAAAGCGAATTGCTTTCCGCTTTTTTATGGACAAAACAGCATATTACGGAAAAGAATTAAATCGCAGAAAAGACTGAAAAGTCACAAAATATTGACAAACTTCGAGCCTTAATTCCTTGTATTTTAATAATTTTTATTATATAATTAGAATTGAAATAATCAGGTCGCGCAGAAATTAAGACAGGAAGGAGAAATTTTGGCTAAAAAACAGAAACAGTTGGAAGTATCGTTTTTGGGCGGAGTAGGCGAGATAGGCAAGAATATGACGGCGTTGCAATATGCGGACGACATAGTCATTGTTGATTGCGGTTCTACTTTCCCCTCGTTTGACGATACTCCGGGAATAGATTTGATAATACCCGACTTTTCATTTATCAAAGAAAATATAGAAAAGGTCAAAGGTATTTTAATAACGCACGGACACGAAGATCACATAGGCGGTTTGCCTTATCTTCTTGCAGAGTGCGGAAATATACCGATATACGGAAGTTCGCTTGCGTTGGCGCTTATTAAACATAAATTGACGGAAAAGAAGATACCTATGCCCAAACTTCACGTCGTCAAAGGCGGAGACGTAAAGCTTATAGGCGCGTTTTCCGTTGAGTTCGTCAACGTTACGCACTCTATACTCGGCGCGTTTGCGCTGTCTATTAGTTACGGCGCGGGAGTAGTGTTTCACACAGGCGATTACAAGATCGACCACACTCCAGTTGACGGCGAAAGCATTGACTTGGCGCGCATTGCGGAAATCGGCAACAAAGGCGTTACTCTTATGCTCGGCGAGTCAACGAACGTGGAAAAGAAAGGTACGACGATTTCCGAAAAGGACGTTGGCGTAACGTTGGAGAGGGTAATCGAGACCAATCAAGACAAGCGTATCATTATCGCTACTTTCGCTTCCAACGTCAACAGAGTTCAGCAGATAATAAATATTTGCGAAAAGGTGGGCAGGAAAGTTGCGTTTGACGGTAGAAGTATGGTCAAGATATCCGAAATCGCGCAAGATCTTAAAATGCTCAGTTGCGGAGAAAACACGCTTATAGACATTGAGGATATCAAGAGCGTAGAACCCAACAAGCTTTGCATAATTTCGACAGGCTCGCAAGGCGAACCGATGAGCGCGCTTACGAGAATGGCAAACGGAGAGGACAAGGACGTAGTCATCGGCGACAACGACGTCGTTGTGATCTCATCCCAACCGATACCGGGAAATGAAAAGGCGGTTTATACGCTTATCAACAACTTATATCGCAGGGACGCGAAAGTGCTTTACGGCTCGCTCGAACAGCTTCACGTGTCGGGGCACGCTTGTCAAGACGAATTAAAGCTAATGCTTTCGTTGGTGAAACCTAAGTATTTCATACCTGTGCACGGCGAATACAGGCATCTTAAAAAGCATAAGGATCTTGCTTTGTCAATGGGAATGGATAAAGACAATATCAAGATCGCAGATATCGGGCAAAGGATCGCCGTAGGTAAAAAGTCTATTCAGTTTGTTGACAGCGTTGAAGCGGGCGAAGTATACGTCGACGGTATCAGCAACGTCGATAGCCTTGTGCTCAAAGACAGAAAACAACTTATGACGGACGGCGTGGTCATTGTGCTGTTGAATATCAACGTTGCGGACAGGCAGTTGATATCGCTGGATATTCTGACAAGAGGCGTGATGTTCGACGAGGAATTTTTGGAAAATATCAAGGCTATCGTAGAGGATATTTTCGTCAATTCAAGTTATAAGGACGAGAGTAGCAGGGGCGGACTCAAAAACAGCATAAGAAAGAAAGTCGCAAGAGTGATCTTGAACAAACTCAAACAAAAACCGATGATACTTCCCGTTCTCATAGAGCAGATCAAGGAAGAGCGGATAGAAGAAGTATGATCAAAAGCGAAAAGATTTTAAGGGAAGTACACGACTTTGCAAGAGAGAATTTCGTAATGATACTTTCCGACGAATGCGAAAGAGAATTGAAAAGACTTTTTTCGGAATACAAACCCAAAAGAGTCTTGGAGATAGGTACGGCGATAGGCTATTCGTCCAGTGTGATGGCGCTTGCGAGCGACTGCAAGATAGATACGATAGAGAAGGACGGCGAGAGAATAAGAGCGGCAAAAGAGTTGTGGAAAAAACTCGGCGTTGACGGCAGAATAAATTGTTATCACGGCGATGCGGACGAATTGTTGGCAAGCGTAGTCGAGGGAAAGACTTACGACTTTGTATTTTTGGACGGAGCAAAGTCTGCGTATAAAAGACAGCTTGAGTTTTTGGAACGACATATCAAAAGAGGCGGCATAGTGTTGTGCGACGACGTGCTTTATCTGGGGCTTGTCAAAGGCGACGGATATCCGCCGCACAAGCATAGGACGATAGTCAACAATATGAGGGCATTTCTAAAATACGTTGAAGAGAGCGACATATACGAATGCGATCTTATCGAGGAAGCGAACGGGATCGCTATAGTGAGGAAGAAATGAAGAGGGTAGAACTTTTAGCGCCGGCAGGCGATATGAACAAATTGAAGACGGCTTTGCATTTCGGCGCAGACGCGGTATACGTCGGCGGAAGCAAGTTTTCTCTGCGCGCCAACGCTAAGAATTTCGGCGAGAACGAACTTGCCGAAGCTGTAAAGTATACTCACGATCGCGGTAAAAAAATCTACGTTGCGACCAACGTCTTTGCGGACAATTCCGATTTCGACGGTTTGAAAGATTACTTCGCATCTCTGTATGATATGGGCGTGGACGCGGTGATTATAAGCGATCCCGGCGTATTGTCCGTATGCCGAGAAGTCGCGCCGAATTTGGAAATACATCTTTCTACGCAAGCCAATACGACGAATAAATACTCAGCAAAGTTTTGGGCGGAGCAGGGCGTAAAGAGAATAGTTCTTGCAAGAGAAACGTCAATGAAAGACGTCAAAGAGATTAGAGAATTCTTGCCGGAGCAATACGAGATCGAGGCGTTCGTGCACGGCGCGATGTGCATAGCCTATTCGGGAAGATGTCTGCTATCCAACGCGCTTACGGGCAGATCGTCCAATAAAGGCGATTGCGTTCAAGCGTGCAGATGGGAATACAGTATCGTAGAGACCAACAGAGGGGGAAACCCTATCACGATAGGACAGGAAGAGAGAGGAACGTATTTGCTCAATTCCAAAGACCTCAATATGATAGAGCATATCGGCGAACTTGCTGAAGCGGGCGTATACTCTTTCAAGATAGAAGGAAGAATGAAATCGCCTTACTACGTGGCGAGCGTTGTCAACGCATACAGGCAAGCGATAGATCTTTATTACGCCGAAGGCAAAGACGCAAAACTTCCCCAAATGCTGATCGACGAGCTGTATAAAAACAGTCATCGCGATTATACTACGGGATTTTATTTCGGCGACAGAGATACCGTTTGTTTGGAAACTTCTCAACCAAAATGCGATTACGAGTTTATCGCGGAAGTAAAAGGTTATGACGAAAAGAGAGGTTTGTTGATCGTCGAGATGCGAAACAGATTTGCGCTCGGCGACGAATTGGAAGTTTTGTCGGCAAGTCGCGAATACCTCAACAAAGCGTTGCATATAGAAAAGATGTATAATGAGGAAATGTCGCCGATAGACGACGCGAAGATCGTACAGCAACTAATCTATATCCCCACGGATATGAAGTTGTTAGATCGCGATATATTGAGAAAAAAGGTAGCAAAGAATAGAAAGTAAAGGATAAGACGAAAGCAAAAAGGGAAGACGAAAATGAAAAAGACCGTGTTGATTTTATATTCCGACCGTTACGATACGTCGGCAATCGCATTGAAAGACTATCTTGAAG
>CAMWIL010000084.1 GCA_947174325.1 uncultured Clostridia bacterium | reverse complement strand
GTACTCGCAAATTTTACAGTCGAGTTCGCGCCCTAGTTCCGACCAGTCGCAAAATAGACGCTCGCACGAGACGCACGGCTTGCTCGCTATGCCGTCGTTTCACTCCTTACGCTTACGCTCAATTTTGGTCGGACTCCATAGGATTTTAATTATTTAATTTCTTTGACTTTGTTATACCACTCTCCGCGGTCTTGATAATCGCTTGTAATTGGTAAAAATGAAGAATAAATATATTAATTTATACTGTTTATTATCGCCTTTGACCTAACGGGTCAAAGGCGATTGAGTTAATAGTTAAGAGTGAAAAGTTAAAAAGTAAGGATAGAGATTTCTCAACTTCGCTCAAAATGACAGAAACGCGGACTTTTGGGCGGCTAAGCGTGTTTTGTAATTATTTGCTCATAGTTTTTGGTTTAGTTGACTTGCGAAATCTTTTTCGTTATCGCTAAAAAATATGGCATAAATAATTGCAAAACACACTTAAAGCTATACGCTAATTAAATAACAAACGACACTAGAGATTTTCCCCGCTAGCGAAATGACTTAAATTAGTTATAGATCGCTACGCTTTGGTTGGGTTGATAATAACGATGAAATCTTTGCTACTCTCGTAATGATATTATAATTCTACGCTTAAAGAAAATTTTTTATTGGCAAATTTTAGAAAAGTTTCGCCGTATCTATTTATTAGAGCCTGTCCGCCGAGTTGAGTGCATATGATAGTTTTCTTTTTGTTGGCAAGACGTTTTTCAAGCGTAGAGAAGAGATATTCAAACGTTACGTTTTTATATATCGGTTCTGCGCCTAAGTTGTCGATTATAAGCATTTCGCATTCGTTGACATAGTCAAACATTTTGCTCAACGACGTTTGTTTGTGAGTATGCTTATCCAAGAATATATTTATCAGTTCAAAAGAGCTGACGTAAAATACGCTAACGTTTTTGTCCAACAATCTATTTGCCACCGCTACGGCTAAAGAAGTTTTGCCAATACCGCTTGCGCCGGAGAAAATAAAGTTTTGCCATTTGCAGTTGTCAAAATTATCGCAGACCTTTTCGCTCATTATTTTATAGAGTTTATTCATTCCCGCCGCTTTCGGATCGCTTGACGTTGGATAAGTGTTGTTCTCAAAAGTAAAGCGGGGCATAGGCGAGACGCTTTTGTTTTCGTGAAGTAGATTATTATATTCTTTTATCAGACATTTGCAAGGTTTGCCGTTTACGTATCCGCTGTCCTTGCAAGTTGAGCAAACGTATTTTGGCGCAAAACTCAAAGAATTTGTCTTGACGTAATCTGCGATTTTTATATTTAGTTGGGCAAGAATGTTTTCCTCGTCCGTAAAGTTTTCGCCGCGCGCTTTTTTGCGCGCCAAGTCTAATTCCGCTGTCTTTTTCTCTTTTAGCATTTGCGCAAAAGCAGGATGCGCGGAGAGTATGGCGCGGTTACTTTTTTCAAAGTTTTCTTTTGCGATGGCGCGTTTTGCCGTATAGATAGTATCTAATCTTTGTCCGAAATATTTCAACATATCAGCCCTCTATATCGTCCAATTCGTCGAGTGAGTAGAAATAAGCGGACAACTGTTCTTTGGTATACGTCGGCGCGGAATTTTGCGTATTGACCAACGCGCCGTTGGCTTTTGCCTGTTCAAGCGTCATTACGCCGTTATTTTTCCATTTCGCAAGCAAGTTATTGAGAGCAGACATTGGCTTGCCTTGACAAAGACTTGCGCCAAACTCTATGATATCATAGTCGAAATTCCACATTTGAGTCCACACTTTATACATATCTCTGTCGTTTGCGCTTACGTTACGCGAATATCCGGTCAATTCGATGATCTTTTTGATAGCCATATCGCGTTGCATTAGTTGCGCGAGATACTCGTTGATCGACTGCACGTTTACGCAGCCTTCGTTGTAAAACTTTATCACGCGCTTGTTCATTCCTTCCAGCGTTCGAATAGAGTTGTCCAGACAGTATTCGGCGATGAGCAAGATAGCGCTTTCGTCAAATCCGCGTCCGAGCCAGTTGTTGATGTATTTTTCGACAATGTATTCAACGTTTTCGTAATAGAGTCCAAGCGTTTTGTTGACGTTGTAAGCAAGTTTATAGATCGCTTGCTTGTTGGCAAGGTATTCCTCCATTTCCTGCACGCTCATAGCATGATTTCTATAGAATTCGTCGAGCAGGGAATCAAGTCGGGTAAATCCGCCTTTGTTTTTAAGCGACTTGCCCGCAAATAATATCGCGTCAAGACCGAAGCCCCAACTTCCGCTCCATTTAAGATATAGATTTTTGTCTTCAAGATCTATTTCCGACTTCTTGCCAACGGCTTTGCAGATAAGGCGGATAGCTTCGTTTGTCGTCTCCAACTGTCTTATCTTTTCGTCTACGTCGGAGAGAGTACGAACGCCTTCGTCCAACCAATTTTTTGCTACGGCGAGAATATAGTTGGCTTTTATCTTTTCGCCTTTGAGGTTTACGCAGTAGCGGGCTATAGTGATCAGCACTTCGGGCTTGATCTTAGTCTCTTCAATAAAATCGTAATATACAGTATATTGATTTATATTGTTAAACGCAACGCTCGGGAAAAGCGCTTCGAGTTGAGTGTTGAAATCGGAATACTTGTCCTTTTTGTAATGTCTTGCGTAAGCGCCCTTGATGTTCTTGAACGATACCGAAAAAGGGGAATAGCTTGTTATGCTGACAAGTCCCATATCGGCAAGGCTTCCGAACGCCCTTTCTACTTCCTCTGCCGTAATGCCCAAAGCGTCGCAGATAAATTCCATATTATTTTCAGGCGCGGTTGGGTTTGCGCAGAAAGAAAGACCGAGCAGGTAAACTTTGAGCGAAAGTTCATCGCATTCGGGCAAATAGTTGACGATAAAACTTTTTTCAAGCAATATCGCGCCCTGTTCGAAATCTTTAGAAAGAGTGCAAAAACTCATATTCTACTCCTTGAATTCTGTAATAAAGTATGTTAGAATAAAATTAAATCATAATATAATATATCATATATTATAAAAAATAAAAAGACAATTCGACTTCAATTTTGAAAACCACAAAATATTGTGGAGGGAAAAGTTGACTGCACAAAAGTCGAAAACGGAGAGATATGAAAATAATTGAAATCGAGAACGTTTCTAAGACGTATGCTCTCAAAGGAAAGAACAAAGGAGCTTCAGTCAAAGCAGTGTCAAACGCTACTTTGGACGTCGAGGAAGGCGAAATTCTTGGATTGTTGGGAGCAAACGGAGCGGGTAAGACTACGCTTATCAAACTTATTCTCGGACTTGCTACAATGGATAGCGGAAGCATAACGATCGCAGGTTACGACGTAGTGAGATCGAGAGAAAAAGCGTTGGCTAATATTGGAGCGCTTGTAGAAGCGCCGACTATGTTCGCCGAATATACAGGTTGGGAAAATCTCAAATACTATGCAAAACTTCAAGGCGGAAATATAAGCGACGAAAGACTTAAATCCATTGTGGAACTCGTAGGACTCAGCGATAGGATAAACAGCAAATTCAAAAGTTTTTCGTTGGGTATGAAGCAACGACTCGGCATAGCGCAGGCTATCATGCACAAACCCGCTATACTTTTGCTTGACGAGCCTACCAACGGACTCGATCCTTCGGGTATCGCTCAAATGCGCGAATTGTTTGTGGATTTGAAAAACCAACTAGGCACAACGATAGTAATTTCTTCGCATATGCTAAGCGAAATGCAGCAGGTATGCGATAGAGTCGCGTTTATGGCAAAAGGCGAAATAAAATCCGTTAAGACTATGGAAGAAGTCAATTACGGAGTGGATACTTTCAGAAAATTTTCGATCGAGTGTTCGGACAGCCTTACCGCTATGGATATAATTTCCAATCAAGGAATAGAATGCAAAAAGGAAGGGGAAGCGCTTATCGTTATCGCCAATCAAGCGGCTATCGGAGATTTGGTGACGTCGCTTGTAAATTCCGGTATCAACGTTTACACTGTGACTAAGATAAAGCGTACTCTCGAGGATCTTTATAAGGAGGTGTCGAAATGACAGGCTTCAAAGATTTGTTCACTTGCGAACTTTATAAGACAAACAGAAAAAATACCTTGCTCAAACTATGTATTGCTTTGGTCGTGATAATTTTGTTCCTGACGGCAATGAGCGCAGTGCTTAAAAACCTTATAGGCGATTATATCAGCGGCGGAAGCGTAGGCAACAGCTCGGAAACTATTGAATCGTTAAAACAGGAAATTGCTATTTTTGAGAACAATCAGACGTGGTTGAATAAAATCCTGCCTGACAATACGCTTTATAATTTGAAAGCTCAATTGACGGCATACGAGTATCTCAACGAAAACGGTATTGCGCCAAACGGCGTGACGTATTACGCTCCGGGAAATTTTATGGAGTTCAATTTTTACGGCTTTACTGAAATGTGTATGAGTACCGTAATGTCAATATTGATAATCTTTATTATCGTCGCTTGCGTGCGTTCGACTACGGGCGAGTATTCAAGCGGAGCGTTGAAAATGCAATTTATCCGTCCGATAAATAAAAACAAGTTTTATACCGCAAAATGGTTGAGCGTTTTTGTGATAGCGGAAGCGTACTTGATCATATCGTTTATAATATCTTTCTTGCTTGGAGTGATCGTCTATGGCGCAAACTGTCCCAACGTGTTGCTCATCATACGCGCAAGCAAAGTATTTATGACGTCAGCGTTCGGCGCGTTGGCTCTAGGAATGTTCTTCAAGTCTATAACGATATTTATGACGGTGCAGGTGAGTATGTTTATTTGTTCGTTCTGCAAAACAAACACAAAAGCGTTGGTACTGGGATTGGTATTTATAGCTTTTAATATAGGTTTGATCGTTGAAGAAATTTTAGCGCTTGGTTACGTTGGCTACGTAGGCTTTTTGTCCAACCTTGATTGGATGAGCGCGCTTAGTTTGGCAGGACCGGCATTTAAAGGAATGTCGCTTTGGACAATGATACCTATCACTCTCATTTGGGGAGGAGCGTTTATGTATATCTCGTATAAGAGGTTTAACACTCTCGAAGTATAATTGGCGAGCTTAAACTTCGCTTGCGTCTTTTACGCTTTACTCGTCAATTTTAATTAAAAAAATTTGTTATGGAAATACGCCTTGCTACCAATGATAGCAAGGCGTATTTTATACTTTATTCTCTATTTATTTTATTAATGGCTTGGCTTTTAAGTGTGTTTTGTACTTGTTTCTTTTAGCGTCCCGTCAAGGGGAAGGTGTCACAAAGCGATAGAAGGTGTGTTGGATAGAGAGTTCTCTATCCAAACTTCTTAACTATTCACTAATCACTTTTCACTCTTAACTTTTATTGGTAGATATGGCTTTAAGTGTGTTTGCAATTATTTAAGCCATATTTTTTAGCGAGAGCGAAAAAGGTATCGCAAATTATTTAAACCAAAAACTATGAGCAAATAATTACAAAACACACTTAGCCGCCTCAAAGTCCGCGACTGGACATTTTATTATACTGTCATTTCGACTGAAGCGTAGCGAATTGGAGAAATCTCTATCCGTACTTTTTAACTATTAACTTTTTTCTCTTCACTATAATAAGACTGTGGAGAGTGGTGAGAGTTTCGTTTTAGCGGAAGAAGACCGAGCCACCCAGTGTACTTTGTGTACACGGTGA
>CAMWIL010000083.1 GCA_947174325.1 uncultured Clostridia bacterium | reverse complement strand
ATTTTTGTCGAAAGCAGGAAAATATAACAAAAATTTACAAAAATTGGAAAAATTTGGAAGAAAACACTTGTATTTACAGAAAAGGTGAATTATAATAACCTTGTATAATGTCCTAGGAATAGGGCAATCTCGGCATTGCGGGGAATAGGATATAAATAGGAAGAAAACGAAAAAATGACAGTAAATAAGAAAAGACAACGAATAGCAATAGCAATGATAAGCGCGGTTATGATACTGTGCCTTGCTTTGGGCTGTATGTTGATACAGGGAAGCAATAAGAAGGCGGAAGCTTTGACGAACTTGTCGCAGGGTACTGACCTGGGAAATATTTTGCTTAGCGATTATGATACCAGAACGGACGGCAACGTATTCGACGGCGAGCAGATGGATAAATTGTTTGCTCAGTTGACGGGAAATCCCAGCGCGACGTTTGAAAACGTAAAATCAGCGGCGTCATCAGGACTTAATTGCGAAAATTTCTATACTTCAAACGGAAATAAGGCGATAACGCTGACGATCGGCGGAATAGTATGGCAAGCAGTGTATTTGTCCAACAATAGAGACGGCGATCCGATCTTGACTTTATGGCAGGCAAGTTCTACACAGACGGCAAAGTGGAATTATCACTCCGTAAATGCAAACGCAAACATACCGTCAAATATGTATAGCACGAGTATGATCAGGACGATCACGCTTAATGCGGGCGGCACTTATTATACGAGCAATGCAGGAACAGGCGCAACGCCTGTTTCGCAAGACGCAAGCAATACGTATGCGAAATTTACAATGGACAGTGTAACGGGCAGTTTGACGGATTTTATAGACAAACCTGCCAACGTAGCTTGGCAAGAGAAGCAAATATCGCACCTTGTCAACGGTTACGCTTATGACTTCAACAACGACGCGTACGGCAACGTAGGCTCAGGCGGCGGCTCTAACGCCAACTGGTATAGCGGCATGGTCAATTATTACGGTAAGACCGATTATGGCGCTTGGGCGAATGATTACATCTGGTTGCCTTCGATGACCGAAGCAGGTTGGTATGAAGGAACGTATACGGCTAGGGGATTGTGGAGAACTCACGCTTTGGAAAGAGGTAACGCCGGTGGCGTTAATTCCTGGCTGCGTTCGGCGAATAATGGTTACTACTCAATCGCCGCTACGCTCTTAGCTGACGGATCTGGTAGCGATGGTCCGTCTACCACCGACTCGTTTGCTGTTCGGCCCGCGTTTCATCTCAATCTAAACTCTGCCGTGCTCCGCACGGCGTACCGCGTTTCTGAACCTACGGACGTCACAGTAGAGTACACGGGCGGTATAATGACTATCGACAACGTTGATTCCGACCAACTCGGTTGGTATGATTCGGACAAAATCCAATTGGAGTACCCGGAGGGTATGACCAATGCGGGCACATATAAAGTTAAGGCAACGCTCGCCAAAACGTTGCAGGACAACAAAGTGACTTTCAAGGGCGAGCCCGATACGGATAACGGAGAAACGGAGTATATCCGATATTTCAATTTCAAAATTACCCCCAAACCTGTAACTCTGAAATGGAAAGACGCCAACGGCGACGAATGGACGGATGACACCAAAGTGCCATACGTTGAACCTACGCTGACGGACGTCTGCCCGTCGGATCGACCGAAGGCAAACGAAATTCTTGCCGTGCGATACGTCAAGACGGGAGGCACGGGAAGTTATAATTCAGAAACGCCGCCTACTACGATAGGTAGGTATTCCGCAACGGCTATAGTAAAGAATACAAACTATTCCATAAAGACGGGAGAGTCTACGACGAAGAATTTCGAACTCAAAGTTCGAGGCATCGATCCGCCTAAGTTCACTCCCGATCATAAGACAAATCCCATAGTATACAATAAGAGCGCAATGAGCTATATACTCACGTTCGACGATGACGATATGACCGTCAAGGTGGCGGACAGATTTGCCGCCGACGTTACGCTCACGGGCAAGATTTTGACCGCGACAAAGGCGGGCAAATATGCGCTCGTGCTTTCGCTCAAAGACAAGGTGAATACGCAGTGGTCGTCAACGGGCGATTTTGAAGATATAGAATATGAATTCGAGATAAAGCCGTACGCGATATCTATCGAAGTACTATCGGGTACGACTATCGACACGACTTTGCGAGAGAAGACGAAGCTGAATTTCGACGTGTTGAAGCTCCCGCTCGGTTCAGACGAGATAAAAGCGGATATCTATGCAAGTTACAGCGGAGTAGATATCAAGATATATGAAGGACTTACGCTTTCCGCGGATAGCGATACCGCTTACAATTTAGAGCTTAACACCGATCTTATTCCTACGATAGGCAACTGGAAGTTGTCGTTCAAATTTGACGATAGCAATTACGAATGCGATTTGGGACAGGACGATATAATCCTCAACGTACAGCCAAAAGCCGAAGAATTAACCTTCCTGTGGAGAATGAAAGTGGGCGGAGTGCTTTACGGTTCTTCCGTCTCGGCAGGCGTTGACGACTTAGAGTCGGAACACGATTATAAGATCACTTACGACGGCAAGACGTACGTCTTAGAAGTTCGTCCGCCGAGCGGATATACTATCGACACGTCTTACAACGTAGACGGATTTTCGCGAGGTTACAAAAACAAAGAAGGTAGCAACGCGGGCGAATATATCACGCAAGTCAGAGTAAAAAAGGACAGCGACGGAACTTTCGAGATCTATTCCATGAAATGGAGCATAGAAAAGGCGAAGTTTGATCTGTCCGATCTTAAATGGTTGAACAACGGCGATATACCTTATGACAGAAACGGTTCTACGGCAACGCTTGATCCCAAGACTTTGCCGAAGGGACTCGTGCCTGTATATTCCAACAACACGGGCAACGGCGTGGGAGATAGCAAGCTTGCTTCTGTTTCGTTTACGCTCGATCCCGCGTATGAAAACAATTATTATTGTCCTGACGAAGATGACGAAACTTCCTATACGGGCGAATTTGAAGAGTGGAGCAAGACCTGGAGAATAGTCAAGGCTACTATCCAATCTTCAAGCTGGAAGATGTCCGGCGTTACCGATACCAACGGCAAGATGTTTGACGCGCCGTTTTTGAGAGATCCCAACGCGGAAGGCGGTATAGTGGAGTATGAATATTATGAGACGGACGCCACGGGCAAACCGTTGAGCGAAACGCCTATAAAGTTGGAAGATATAATATGGTCGGAGAACGAGGCGAAATTCTACATCGCCAAGCCGATACTCAAAGATACGCAGAATTTCCAACTTGACAATCCCGACTCCGTATCCAAGATATTCAAGGTGGGCAAGGAGCTTATCAAAGTTCAGGTCAGCCTTGAAAGTAATACGATGGAATACAACACCAATCCGAGACACGCAAAAGTAACGGTAGCGGGAGCGACCGTGCCTACTAGCGCGCTGGATATCACTTATTACGACGGCTATACAAGGCTTGCCACCGCTCCGATTGAAGTGGGCAATTATAGAGTGGAGGTAAGCCTTAAGGCATCATATATGGATCGATATGAGATAGAGGGCGATTACGAATTTGACTACGAGATAGTCAAAGCGCAGATAGCTGTCGATTGGAACGACAATGCCAAGCCTCCCGTGCTTAATCTCAAATTCGGACAGATCTACGGCGTGGAGTATGAAATCGTCGATTCGCAAGATACGCCCGTGCAGTACAGCGCGCTCAAACCGAACGAGACTTACAGAATAAGAGCAAAGATCAAGGACGACCAACTTAACAACTTTATCTTTGCCGACGGCACGACAGAAACGGAGTGGAAGGAATTTACAGTTACCGCCAACGACAAGTTGACCGATCCAAACGATCCGAAAAACCCAAGTTACGTCCAAGTAGATCCCGATTTGCCTACGGGCGACGGCAATGACCCTGGCAGCGATCCGTCGGGCGGAGACGATAACAAAGATCCCGGCGACGATTCCGGCATAGACCTAGGAAAATTCGGAGAATTCTTGCAAAAGTACTGGCAGCCGATAGTCACCGCGATAAGTATATTATTGATCCTTATATTCGTAGGTAAAGGCATAGGCTATGCAAGCGAACGCAAGAAGATAAAGAAGACTATTGAGAAGAAGTACGGCGAAACGTACTATGCGGTAGCGGGCACGGGCTTGTTTGGCTTGACGTATACGAATTGGACTATAGTAGCGTGCATAATGCTGGGCGTGGCTGTTCTTTCGTTAGTCTTTATGATACTTGAAAAGAAGATGCTCAGCAAGTCCAAAGACGAGCTTGACGAGGCTAAAGAAGAGTATATGCGCAATCAAGAAGAAGCCAAGGAAAGACGTCGCGAAGAGGAAAGCAGACGTCGCGACGAAGATATGCAGATGATGTTTATGCGTATGATGGGCGGCGGCGCAGGTGGCGCAGGCGGAGCAGCGGGAGCTCAAGGCGGCGGATTTGCATATATGCCGCAAGGCTTCGGAGCGGAAGAGATGAAGGGTATGATAACGGAAGTCGTAACCGCGCTTCTGCCGGGAATGCAACAGATGTTGCCACAACAAGCATCGTCTAATGACGAACTTGTCCAAAAGCTTGTCGATCAAAACGCTCAAAACGAAGAGAGGATAAAAGAACTTACCGCTCACAATGAAGAGCTGATAAAGAACCTTGCTCAAGGACAGGAAAAATTGATGAAGAAACTTGCCGAAAAGCCTGCCGAGAGAGAAGTAGCCGCTGCAAGCGTAAGCGACGAAGTGCTTGATAAGCTTGCTGATAGGTTGCAACCTGCTCAGGGCAATATCAGCGAGGACGTGTTGGATAAACTTGCCGACAAACTTCAACCGGCGCAAAACAATTTCAACGAAGAGGTTTTGGAGAAACTTGTCAACAAGTTGCAACCCGTATCTTCGGGAGTGAGCGACGAAACCATACTCAAAGTGGTAACGCAGAGCGGACAGAACGACGAAACCATCAAACAGATGTTGAAAAATCAAGAAATGATGATGGAAAAGATACTCGAACTCTCGACAAACAAACCTGCCGATACGCAAGTGGTCGAAAAGATAGTCGAAGTGCCGGTAGAAAAGGTCGTGGAAAAGGAAGTCAAAGTAGAAGTTCCTGTCGAGAAGATCGTTGAAGTACCCGTCGAAGTTGAGAAAGTAGTAGAGAAAGAAGTAAGGGTAGAAGTACCCGTAGAGAAGATCGTAGAAAAAGAGGTCGTCAAGGAAGTGCCTGTCGAGGTAGAAAAGGTTGTCGAGAAGATAGTAGAGATACCTGCCGCGAAACCTGCTCCAAAAGCAAGAGTGACCGCTCCAAGACTTACGCTTGACGAAGCTTACGAAAAGCTCTCTGCAAAACAGAAGAAGATATTCGATACTCTCAGAGCTTACGCTTTGAGCAAAGACAAGTGCAAAGAGAAGAAATCGACTTACTATATAGTACTCGGTCAATCTTCAGTCAATCCGCTTGTCAAGCTCACGATCAAGAAAGACACGACGGTAGCGCTCTTCAAGATGGAAGACGAATACTTCAAAGACATACGCCGCAACGCTACGAATGACGGCACGAAAGTGAAAGTCAAAGAAAGCGAATTGATAGTAGCGGATATGCAAGCCTTGGCTACGGCAAAGGAAATGGTAGATCTTAGAGAGGATCAGATAGAAAGGTACACCGAGTATTTGAAAGAGCAGAGGGCGATGAAGAAGTAGTAAATAGGCGTATAAGTG
>CAMWIL010000082.1 GCA_947174325.1 uncultured Clostridia bacterium | reverse complement strand
TCTCCGTGGGCGGGACAGATCGAAATTGTGACGCTCGCGTGGCTCGCTAGACCGTCGCATTGCTCCTTACGAATCCCGCCACTCCGACCACGAAGAGACTTGCGTCTGCAAGTCTCTAATGTTATCTCCGTGGGCGGGACAGACCGAAATTGTGACGCTCGCGTGGCTCGCTAGACCGTCGCGTTGCTCCTTACGAATCCCGCCACTCCGACCACGAAGAGACTTGCGCTTGCAAGTCTCTAATGTTTTCTCCGTGGGCGGGACAGATCGAAATTGTGACGCTCGCGTGGCTCGCTAGACCGTCGCATTGCTCCTTACGAATCCCGCCACTCCGACCACGAAGAGACTTGCGTCTGCAAGTCTCTAATGTTATCTCCGTGGGCGGGACAGACTGAAATTGTGACGCTTTTATTTATTATCTCAGAAATGCGCAAAGTGTGATGAGGAATTTGTAAAATGTAATCATAAACTTATAAAATATAAAATTGACCTTGAAATATCTTAGTTGGTGTGTTATAATATGAAAGTTTGATAAGAGAGGAGAGATTATGAGTTTTGTTGAGAAAACTAATTCTTTTGCGCGAAATAAAATAGTAATGGCAATAATGTCGGCGCTATCGTTTTTAGCGCCGTTGATGTATTATGCTTTCAGATTTGGATGGGTATATGTGGACGTCGCGCTGTTTAGCGGATTTTGCATGACGTTATTTTGGTTGATGATCGTCAACGTGATTTTAGGATTGTTTTTGGACATAAGCATTCTTTATGGAGATAAATTAAAAAAGCTTGATTTCAAAGATAAAAAATGGTTTTCCATACTTAGCGTTTTACATATTATATTGACTGCTTTAGCTACCATAATATGGTTCGTATTTATGATTGTGGCAGGCTTGGAAAGTATAGGCGTTGGAATTAAGTTTTTGACAGAATCAGTGCCGTTATTTATTTTGATATACGGCGGTTTGGTTTTGATAATTTTCTTCCCTCGTATTGCAAACTTCAAGATCAAAGCGATATTAGGCGGTATCATAGCAATAGTTATGTTGTTTGGCGTTATATTCTCGATATTTCCCAGTTACGTTTATAAGATAAATTCTCATCCTATCGTAATCGATAACGGAGAAGCGTATTCGATAGTGTTTTCCACAAACGATTTCGGAACGGGTTACGTTGAGTACGTTTATGAAGGAAAAGAGTATAAGGTCTATGATGAAAACAACGGTAGACTGAACGGTAACAGTTGTATACATACGATAAGCGTGCCGTATGAACATCTTGACGGTAATACTTACAAGGTAGGTTCTACAAGAGTAATAGACGAGTTGTCTTACGGCGGTCGAATGGGCGCGGAAAGGGTATCGGAAGAATATAAATTCACAACTCCTAAGGGAAAGGAAGAGCAAAGTTATCTGATGATTTCAGATTGGCATACTCAAATAGGAAAAGCGAAAAAAGCAATAGCGTATGCAGGCGATTACGACGCTGTGTTAATGCTTGGCGACGCTGCTCCCGGACTTAATTTCGAAGATGAGGTGGTGAGAAATATCGTGCAATTCGGCGGAGAAATAACGAAAGGAGAAATGCCTATTATTTTTGCCAGAGGAAATCACGAGACGAGAGGAAGATATGCGGGCATGCTTGCGGACGATCTCGGTATGGATAAATATTATTTTACCGTTGATATGGGAGCGTATACTTTTTTAGTTTTGGATAGCGGTGAAGATAAAGAAGACAGTCATCCGGAATACGGCGGAATGGTTAATTATGAACAATACAGAAATGATATGATCGATTGGCTTGAAAAAGTTGAGATCGATGACGGCGATAAGGTCATCACTTTGGTTCATAGTATGACGATAGCAATAGAAGATGATTTGCAGGCTAGGGCGTACAATCGTCTTGTGGAATTAAATTCGCATTACGTATTTTCCGGACACACTCACGAAGTGGGATTGGTAGAGAGTTTAGGTAAGGATATCATTACTTACGAAGACGGCGGATTTAATCGCAATAGGTACGTCGCTTCAAAAATAACGCTGCGTCCTGACGACGTGGATATCAAGGCTTGGGATAATAAGGGTAATCTAGTATTTGACAACGAGCATAAAGCAAATTTAAGATAAAATCAATTATAGAAATCTCCCCAAAATACGATGATGTTATTCAAGCTTATTTTGGGGATTTCTATTTAGTTATTCAGTATACCAGTAGATCACAATACTCGCTTCTTTCATGGCTGGTGATATATCTATGAGATACGCGCGTTATTTTGTGATATTCGTTCATATTGAGTTATTCGCAAGTGACTTAATTTTGCAATAATTTATATACGATAAGATTCTGAGATAAAATATAGTAGTTTAGAAACGTTGACAAAAGATGAAAATGATAATATAATTTAAATAATGAGGGAGTAGTCGGCGCAATAGCGTTGCAAGTCAACATACTGATAGGAATATCTGGCTTGTATTAAATGACGAGACTCGTGTTGGCTTTGCTATACACTGAGTCCGTATTGTAGGTATAGCAAAAGCGCTATACTTTTTTTATTCGGAGGCATAATGATACACGCGATTGTTTTGGGCTTAGGACTTGCTATGGATGCGTCATGCGTATCTATGACTAACGCTATGGTTGAAAAAAATATGAAGATCGTCAAGGCTTTAATAATGGCTTTGGTTTTTGGTATTTTTCAGTTTGCTATGCCATTGATAGGATATTCTCTCGGCTCGCTGATGGCAAGTTATCTTACTGCTTTTATCCCTATTATTGCGTTGGTCTTTTTAAGCGTAATAGGAATAAAAATGATAATTGAATGCGTAAGGGAAAAGAAAAAGGGCGAGGTTTTGCAAGAGAGAAAAATAAAGCCGGTCGAATTGTTTGTTCAAGGAATAGCAACGTCTATAGACGCATTGAGCGTGGGGGTATTGTATATTGCGGAGGGAATAGGGAAAGCATTGATTTCCTTTTCGATAATAGGCGGGATAACTGTGGCTCTGACTTTTGCCGCATTCTTTATAGGTAAGAAATTCGGCGCGTTGCTTAAAAATAAAGCTTGCATTGTCGGCGGTATTATTTTGATTTTGATCGGACTTGAAATATTTATTGAATCTTTCTTTGTATGAGAAATGATAAGTTGAGAAGGTGATAATATGAAAGAAATAGTTTTGGTAAAAATGCAGACTGATGAGCAGTTGAAAAAAATGTCCGCTCTAGCAACGGCAATACTCAAAGAACATTACGATCCTATCGTAGGAGAGAACACTAACGATCATATGCTAAAAAAGTATCAGTCGACTAATGGTATTAAAAACGAAGTAGACGGCGGAGCGGAATACTATTTTGTAATTTTAGACGGAAAAGAAGTCGGCTTTATTGCGATCGACGCAAAAAATGAGTTTATGTATCTTAGTAAATTCTATCTTGCCAAGTCATATCGAGGTAATGGGTATTCCAGCGCAATGATGGATTTCGTAAAGAAGCAGACTTTGGCGAAAGGTTTGAAGAAAATAAGACTTAACGTCAATGCGGCGAATAGTAATACGATAGATACCTATCGCCATTTTGGTTTTGAAGTAGTTGAGGAGTTGCAAAAAGACGTAGGGGACGGATTTAGCGTCCACGATTACGTTATGGAGTGTAAAATTAACTGATCGGCGAAGATTTGCGTCGATAATTATGCATAAATCTTAAAGATACGTCAAAATTATACGGGGTTTTGTAAATTTATACATATAATATGAATATTATACATAAATATGTAAAAATATGCAATTTATACAGAAAAATTGAAAATTTATTAAAATTTATGCATAAAAATAGTTGCTATACAGTCAATTAAGTGATAGAATTATTATATAAATATAAAAGAGGTTATGCATTATGAAGAAAAAGATTTTAATCGCGCTTTTGGTTGTAGCTATCATCAGCGTTAGCGTTATGGCATTTGCGGGTTGTAACGGCGGAGGAGTAAACGTTGGTTTTCAAACAGGTACTACGGGTCAGTCGTATACAGAAGAATACATAAATCTTACTCCAAAACAATACAGCAATGCAACTTTAGCTGTTCAGGATATGGTAAACGGAAGAATTCAGTATGTTATTACTGATATTGCTCCGGCAAAGGCTATTGCGTCTCAAGATCAGTTTAAGGGTAAAGTAAAGGTGATAGACATTAGTCTTACCGACGAAATATACTGTTTTGCGGTAGGTAAGGACAATGAAACTTTGAAAAACCAACTCAATGAGTTTATGACAAACAAGAGCGCGGAATTGAAAGCGTTGCAAGAAGCGTATATCGCAGGTACCAACGACGTTAAGAAAATTCCGTCGGGTAACAAAAATGCTGAGAATGCTTTGATCGTTGCTACTAACGCGGAATTTGCTCCGTTCGAGTATGCGATCGGTGAGGACTATGCAGGATACGATATGGAAGTTATGCAAATGTTCTGCCAAGCTTACAATTATGAATTGGTTATTGAAAATATGGACTTTGATGCTGTCGTAGAGAGCGTAGGTGCAGGAAAAGCTCATGTGGGAGCGGCTGCGTTGACGTTCAATGAAGATCGCGCAAAAACCGTTAATTTCACGGATAAGTATTATGAGTCTACTCAGGTGATTATCTGCATGGCGGACGATACTACTTTTGATAATTGCAAAACTAGGGAGGATGTCGAGGCTATACTCAACTCGCTAAAATAAGTATATTATGGACATAAAACAGGCGTGGAGCGGATTTGTCGAACAGATGATCGACAATAAAGGTTATACGAGAGTATTAGACGGTTTGAAAAATACTGTTATTATAGCCGTTATAGGACTTGCAATAGGTATCATTATTGGTACCTTGCTTGCCGTTACGAAGGTTGTTCCTCAAAAGAAGTGGTACGCCAAAATGTTTTCTAGATTGACAGATATTTACGTTGCGCTGTTTAGGGGAACTCCTATGGTTGTGCAACTTCTCGTAATGTATTTCGTACTTTTTCCGTTGATTGGTTTGGGAAATCTTTCGTCGGTCATAGTAGCTGTCATCGCTTTTGGTATGAACAGTGGCGCATACGTGTGTGAGATAATGAGAAGCGGTATACTTTCGGTAGATCACGGACAAATGGAAGCGGGTAGAGCGTTAGGCTTGGGATATTGCAGAACTATGTCGAGCATAGTAATTCCTCAAGCAGTAAAGAATATTTTGCCTACGCTCGGCAATGAATTTATTTCGCTTATCAAAGAGACATCGGTTGTATCGTTTATTGCAGTTGTTGATTTAACGCAGGCTTTTAGAACAGTAGCGTCCGGTAATTATGAATACGTAATACCTTATTTAGTATTGGCATTATGCTATTTGCTAATAGTATTAATTATTACGATATGTATAAGACTTTTGGAAAGGAGGTTGCGCACAAGTGAAAAGAGATAAAGACGAGATAGAAGAAATCGAAGAAAAGAATTCTCGCAAGAAAAAGACCGAAACCAAAAGCGAAAGCAAATCGGATAAGAAAAAGCCTTCTAATAAAAAGTCAGACGAAAAGAAGTCAAAAAAAGACGTAAAGAAAAAAGCAGATAAAAAGAGCAAAAAAAGCGGCTCAAAATCCGATAAAAAGAAAAAACGCGCGAAGAAGAAAGGCGGAGCGCAGAAGATTGACATAAACAAGACTTTGTATTTTGTCAATGAAAGCGATATCGAGAATAACAGCGACGTTATCATT
>CAMWIL010000081.1 GCA_947174325.1 uncultured Clostridia bacterium | reverse complement strand
AAAACCAGCAAATCGCAATTTAGGCCCTAACGCCTTATGACTATTACTTGGGGATTAAATAGAGCAATTTTTAAATCATAGTTCTTAAACGATATTTTCTTTTTTATGTTTAATTCATAATAAATTGTAGGAGGTGTCATATATGACTGAAAATACACATTTTAAGACGCTTGTTAACAAATGGTTAAATTCAAAAGGACCGATGATTACGGCGTCGACACAAGCAAACTTCGTATTGATTGCGGAGAATCATTTGATCCCATATTTTGGGAAACAAAAAATTGGCTCAATTACTGAAGCCGATGTGCAAGAGTACATTCTTCTTTTGTATAGAGAAGGACGTATGGACAAGCAGGGCGGACTAGCCGTTAAAACAATTCGAGATATTGTTCTTGTTTTGCGATTGGCCTTTCTTTATGCGTACAAAGAAAAAGCAATTCCATTATTGAATTGGGATTTAATTGAATATCCAAAAGATGATGGGCAACATCATGTTATCGCATTGTCGAAAGATGATGAACAGCAACTTATTCAAAGTATCTATTTTAATCTCAATAGGAAAACAGCAGGTATTTTAATTGCGTTATTTACAGGTGTTCGTATAGGTGAGTTGTGTGGGTTACAAATGAGGGACATTTCGCTTTCGGATAGTACCATAAGCGTAAATAAGACAGTACAACGTATTTATGACAAGCGCAAAGGGGATTCGCGCATACATATTGGTGCACCAAAGACGAAAAGTTCTGAGAGAGTAATACCATTTCCGTCATTGTTGGGAAATATAATCAAGAAGTTTTATTCAGATAATCCTAACCATTATTTTTTGACTGGTAAAACAAAGCCGACCGAACCCAGAACCTACCGACAATTTTTTGCGCGATTTATTAAGCGCAACAATCTAACGAAAGTAAAATTTCATGAGATTCGTCATACGTTTGCAGTAAGGGCCATTGAAATACCAGAGTTTGATATTAAATCATTATCAGAAATTTTGGGACACAAGAATGTATCTTTTACGCTAAATGTTTATGGTAGAGCAAATCTCAAACAGAAAATTAAGTGTATGAATTTGCTAAACGACTTGCTTTAGATGTTCATAAGATGGAGTGTTGTGGCACCTATAATTTGTGGTGCATATAAGTTCCATTAACTTTCAAAACAAATCAAATAAAAAAGGAGAATGATATGACCAAAGAAGAAATTACAGTAGATGAAGTAAGAAAAGATTTGAAAGATATAAGATATTACTACTCTTATAAAAAAGATTTAATGGATGCGGCTAAAGTAATTTGTGAGAATGAACTTGTTTATAGAATCGATTTATATAATAAATTAATTGCCAAAGCAAATATTAAACTATATCATCTATATTATGGATTATATATTATGGGTTATACGCAAGAAGCGTTATCTGACAAAATGTGCTATACACCAGAATATATTGGGAGTCTAAATTCTAGGCTGATAGAATATTTACATATAGAATTAAACAAAAAGTAGCAAGTATAGACTGTTTACATATTCGTATTAATAATCCACGTATTTATTGCGTGGGTTATTAATACATTGAAAGCGTGAAAATAAATAGCGCTAAATAGTCGTTTTAGTCTTTAATATCTTCATAGAAGAATCAGCTTACATAAAACTAAAAGAGTTTTGTAATATTTCTGGAAAGACCACTTGAGAAAGCCTTGATTTTCTCTAATAAGTAGAGATGGAGTATTTATGGACTTGCAGCTTAGTGAAAAATTATTCAAAAATACCTTAACAAAATGCTGATTTTTCTCTAATAAGTGTGAGGGATATTTTCGTTGACAAAATATTTTGAGTAAAATTTTCACTCTAGACCGTCAAGTACCCCCTAATTTTTCTCTAATAAGTGAAAGGGGGAGTGTTAACTATAAGATCGAAACTTTGTGAAAAAATTTTCAAAGTTAGCCTTAACTTTTGGCTGTTTTTGAACTTTTATAGTGGGGAATTGTAAAATTTTTCAAAAAAGTCAAAAAATTTTTCAAAAAACACCCTGTCAAAATGCCGATTTTTCTCTAATAGGTGGGAGGTGTTTATTTATTGAAAAGAATAATTTAACAAATTGTGCAAAAGACCGTGGACTAAGTGCCTAAATTTCTCTAATAAATGAGGGATAGAAAAGTGTTTTCAAAAAATAATTAGACAAATTTCATTTGCACACCCCGAAAATTCCACAATAAGTGTCCATTAATAATGAGTGGCAAAGTAAGTAGGTTAATTAGAGAATGTAGTCTTGTAGGATAGTAGATCAAATAAACTAAATGCACGTTCCTAGATTAACCAAAATGTCCATAAAGAAAGAGACAACAAAAAGCACGAAAAGAGAGAAAAAATCGATGAAGCAAGGAGGTATAAAATGAAGAATATAAATGGCTAAAACCACCCAAAAGGCGAGCAGGATAAGGAGTAGACTCAATTTGCCGTCAAAAGACGATTTCGTCTACTCCAATAACTACGGAAGCGGGATACCCGCCTTCGTTCTGAGAGAACCAAAAAAAGACATAAAATGGAGGAAAAGAAATGGAATTATTTAAAGATTATCCCGACGTTGTAAGTGTTGAGCAAGTGTCGGAGATGTTGCACATTGGACAAGTACTTGCATATCGACTTGTCCGTAGCGGTAAGATTAAATCGCGCAAGGTTGGACGTAGATATCTAATCGCAAAGCGAAACGTAATTGAATTTATAAATGAGGTGGTGGCATAATGACTGGAAGATTAGTAGTTAAGGGAGGAAGATATTACGTGTTATCTCATATCAAGATTCACAAGGAAAGAATAAACAAAAATGGAAGGCAACAGGTTTGCCTGTGAAAAATAATAAGAGAATAGCCGAAGAGTTAATGCGTGAGATTGTTGCAAACTTTGATCCACAGGTAGAAGAACTTGTTAAAAAGTCAAATGGAGCGCACAAAATTAAAATGCCTAAATCACGCACACCCCAAGTAAGATCTATGGTGCAAATACAACCAAGTTATATGATGCAAGGACAACCTATGATGCAATCGGGTTATATGTGGAATCAAAGACAGGTTATGGGCGAAGATATGTTGTTCGGAGATTATCTAGCACAGTGGATTGAGATGGCAAAGCCTAATTTGCAGATTAGTACATATTCGTCATACAAGGGCAAGATAAAACATATTGCGCCGTATTTTAACGAAAGAGGAATAACCTTACAAAGTATAAGTCCAATGGATATACAAGCATACTATGCTTGGTTGATAGATAATGGCAAAAGTGTTCAATTATGCACTCATTCTCACGTCATCATACGCAGAGCGTTGGAGATTGCATATAGAACGGATAGAATTCCAGTGAATCCGGCGGCGAAAGTGGAGAAGCCTAAAAGTCCAAAATACGAAGCGAAGTATTATGACTTAAAGCAGTTGAAAGTATTGTTTGAAAAGTTGAAGGGTGATAAATACGAATTGATGTATAAGATGACTGCATTCTATGGTTTGCGTCGTAGTGAACTTTGCGGTATGAAATGGAGTTCAATAGACTTTGATAACAATAAACTCACGCTCAACTCATCTATCGTGCAAGCAAGTTTAAATAGTAAGACGGTAATTGTGAAAAAGGATGTGATGAAAAATGCTGCAAGTAAGAGAACAATGCCATTGATACCTGAAATAAAAGAAGCATTGTTGAAATTAAAAGCAGAGCAAGACAATAACAAGGCTTATTTCAGCAATTATTATAATAAAGAATATCTGGATTATGTTTGGGTAGATGAGATAGGTATGATAGTAAATCCTAATACGCTAACTAACCATTTTCAAAAATTTCTTGAGCAACGTGGTTTGCCGAAAATTAGATTTCACGAATTGAGACACAGTTGCGCAAGTCTCTTGCTAGCGTGCGGTGTAAATATGAAAGAAATACAAGAGTGGCTTGGACATAGCGCAATCTCTACGACAGCGGATATTTATAGCCATTTGAACTATTCGTCGAAATTGAATGTTGCGAACACACTTACTAATGCGTTTGGTGGAGAAATGATAGATTCTGATGAACAAGATTCATACGAAACGAAAGCATTGCTGTCAAATATTTTTCGAGGTGCGGAACACGAGCAAGCGCAAGTGCGAACACAGGTGCAAGAGCAGACACAAGCACAAGTCGATCCTGAGCCTGTAGAAGCCATTACAGACGAGGTTAAACCTAACGTAAAGGAAATTATCGAAAAGGCTAGTAAAATGAGCCATGAAGAAATTTTGGAAGGCGTGGACAATTCTATTGCGGAATATAAGAAGGCCAAAGAAGAAATGGCTAAACTAGGGTTTGATGCCGATGATGAGTATCTTGATTATTTGGAATATATGGAAAGGAGGGCGGCAAGGAAAAAAGATCTTGAGATGTGAATATAGACACGAGATAGTTGCTCTTTTCTTTTAGATTACTCTTGATATTTTTATAAAAAAGTGCTAAAATAATCTTGCGACGTCAAATTAAATAAACCTTTTATAATTCCTAGAAAGTATGGGGTATAGTTTCTCTATATGTGGAAATCTATCTAACATTGGTAGTAATACCTGTTCCAGACTGATTTCCACGGAAAAAGGTTTATTTGGCGTCGCAACCAAAGGGACGGTATTCTACGGTGCCGTTTCCGCAAGGGGCGGCATCTTTTTATGTTAAAGTTAGTCAGGTCGAAAAGCGTTTGTTTTACAGGTCATAGGAATCAGAAACTTATTTGGGGCTTCAATGAGAGTGATGAGCGTTGCCTAAAAATGAAGGACAATTTGCGTATTGAAATAGAAATGGCTATCAATAGTGGCTACGGAACTTTTTATAGTGGAATGGAGCTTGGCTTTGATCTGATTTGTGTTGAAACGATATTAGAGTTAAAAGAGAAATATAATGATATTAAGATTGTTGGAGTATTGCCTTGTAGGACGCAAGATATTAAGTGGCAAGTGCAAGATAGACAACGTTATAGGAAATTGATAAAACAGTTGGATTGCATCCGATGTATTTATGATAACTACATCGGCGCAGAGTGTATGTATGAACGGAATAGATTTATGGTAGATAATTCGTCTATGATGATAGCGTTATATGGTGGTATTACAGGTGGTACTAAATCAACAATAGACTACGCACGTAATAAAGGATTGAAAATAATTATAATTGAGCCGTAAAATGTCGAAACAAAAGTTGCAACTTGCGATTAATGTACAAGGCTCTAAAATTATTAATTATATAATATTCTAGTGTTAGGCATTAACCACAAGTCAGTTACTATCTGCTAATTTATCATATCAATTTATTTAATATTTCATTACATTTCTCATAATCATCTGAGTTTAATAAGGCATATTGGTCTGCTAATTTAATTGTTTTAGCGATTCGATGATTAGGATAATCGCTTTCATTAAAGCCTATTGTGGATGTGATAATCTGACCATCTTTAGGTAAGCAGTCAAAAATCAGTGCAAAAAATTTTTTCTCGTTTTCATCAGTAATATTCGCATTATTTGGAGTATCATAAACCAATGGGAAAATCAAACTTTCCTTATTGTATTCATACTTTAGTGACAATAGTGTTGTTAACCAAATTACCAATGCGATATTAGTTTCTGTTCCATTTGGTTTAAATTTTAGCTCGATTTTTTCGAATTTGTTGGTATCGATTGATGCAAGATTGTGCTTAGATATTGCAAGAGTCATCAATTCTTTATACTTCTTCTTTATTTGATTTTTTATTTTTTCTATTGCTGATAATTGCTTTTTAATCTCTTTTATTCTCAATTCCAAACAATCAACTTCTTGACTGCTTTTACCCAACTCAACTAATATCTTTTCTTTTATACTTCTAATTCCTATTTGTTTAATTGATATATCAGCATTACTATCAACTTTGGCTATTTGGGTTTCGATTTCTTTTAATTTTGCTGACTCAATAGAGTATTTATCTTGTTCCAAAGTTATAGTTCGATTCAATTCGCAAAGCTCTTGTTCTAACATTAAAATGGAATTTCTATCATTATCAGTATCTATCCTTTTACGAAAATATATTAAGCTATTATCCTCTAGTTCTTTGTGACATATAGGACAACTGTGTTTTAATATCGTTTTGATTTCTGCATCTTGTTTTTTAAGTGATGATTGTAAATCTGAAATCAAAATCTCGACTTCTTTTTTAGCGCTAATTGTTCTAAAAATTTTATCTTTAATTTCATGCAATACTTTAGTTATTCTACCATATTCATTTTCATATTTTTTCAATTCAGATTGTACTGCTTCCGTATTAATAATAGGCATATCATTCTTATCGTTTATTGCAGCTAACATATTATTATAAAAGAGAGTTTTTTCATTTTTCGATTTCAATTCGATTTGCTTATTATTTAATTCAGTTTTCAATTGATTATAAGAATCATTTTTCACACCAATAAG
>CAMWIL010000080.1 GCA_947174325.1 uncultured Clostridia bacterium | reverse complement strand
CCGTTCCACTATACGTTACTTCTATATAGTTCTTGTCATAACTCCCCAACGTGAATGATATCTCTTCATCCCCCGCATAATTCTTCTGTATACTGTATTTGCTGTTATCAAACGTCGGATAATCTAACCTACGTTGCGTTATAGTAAACGATTTCGTTCTTTCCGCTCCGTCCAAATTATCTGACCAGTAATATTTCTTGCTTAACGTATATTTAACAGTGTAATTACCAACCGCCGTCGGTTTCGTTGTTCTAGGCGTCGAAGAACCTTCATCGTAATACTTTATATCTACTTTATCCAAAAAATCTTGACTATATTTACTCTCTACTCCCTGCTCTTCCCCGTTATATGACATTTCTATATCTTGTGGAAGAGAAGTCATTGCTTTCGCCGACGCGGCATTTGCTTTAGCCAAGTTTAGATGAAACGCCGGTCGCGCGGCGCAAACCGTTCCCTCTGTAGCAAATAAATAACGTATATTCGATCCATCAGCTAAAAGTATAATTGGATTTGAGTAATAATCTATTGCTGCCGAACGCAACCAAGTTTCAACACCACCGGCATTACTCCTTTGATTGTTACTAGTATGCCATATTCCATTTGTTGAGCCTCTATCCCCTACTTCTGTCATTGACGGTAGCCAAATATTATCTTCTTTCCACGCCGTATAAGTAGTCGCCCTATCTTCCACTCCGCTTGGAGGAATAGTATAATCTATATTATTGTATATATTTCCCGGAGAGGCCATAGAGTAAGAATCATTATTGAAACTATATTGAGCATATTCTGCGCTTTGAAGTTCCTGCCACGCAACATTTGACGGAGTGTCTATAAATGACGTCAACGAACCGTCTATGCCAGCCATAGTATATATAGCAAATGGATTGTCCAACTCTTGCGTTACGTCATCTGCTGACAAAGTATCCAATGACGTCGCGTATCTACCTCCATTATTAAGCGTTACCGCTCTTATTTTGCTCGTTCCGTACATATTCGCAGGATACGCTCCATTTGAATTATCATAATAATCATTCCACCGCATTGACTGAAATTCAGACGGCAACTGATTTGAACCGGCAAGCCATAACGTTACAATAGGGTCCCCCTGTTTATTGGTAGATAGATACATTACGTTCCAGACTAGACCGTTTATTTTTACTGTTATATCATTCCCGTCATTATTTGCGCGGAAATTATCGCTATTGAGCTTCCCCGAAGCTAGTTCCTCAACTTTTTCATAAGTCGCGGTTCCTGTCAATTGCTTGTAGAAAACAGACAAATTATCTCCGTCGAAAACCAATCCATCCGATCTTGTAGCGTAGTTAGTTAATAACAATTCTCTTGTACTAGACGAGTCGCTAACAGCGTCAGCCGAATTATTCGGCATAAAGAACGATATTACGCTTAAAAAACATAAAATTACCAGCGCAGATACAAGACAAATGCCTTTAAATTTTTTCTTTCGTATATCCATGATTTTTACCCCGTTTTTCGTAGGGTCAGTAAAAGTGTACTTTTCCTGACTTAAAATTCTTGAATTCGACACCGCTTTATTGTATACTTATTATGTATAAATATCGCTAATTACGGCGAAATATGGATATAAAAACACAGTCAGGAAAAGTACACTTTTCTTGGAATATTTTGCTATTTGTCGATTTTTTGCTTATTTTTTCACCAAAATTTTACAGTTAGTAATGTTAGTTATGCATAAGTAAACGACTGTTTATAGCGGCGCGCCTTCTTCTAAAACAAAAATCTCACCACTCTCCACCGTCTTATTATAGTGAATAGTGAAAAAGTATGGATAGAGATTTTTCCACTTCGCTACGCTTCTCTCGAAATGACTGTAAATATCTTGTAAATATCAACTCAAATGGGTAAGCTACGGACTTTTGGGCGGCTAAGTGTGTTTTGTAATTATTTGCTCATAGTTTTTGGTTTAATTGACTTGCGAAATTTTACTTGCTTTCGCTAAAAAATATGGCTTAAAAATTGCAAAACCACTTAAAGCCATACTCCACCAATAAAAGTTAAGAGTGAAAAACTAATAGTTAGGAAGTTAGAATAGAGAGCTCTATCCTACGCCCCTTATGTCACTTTGTGACACCTTCCCCTAAAGGGGACGGCAAGAGTAATAAATACGCCCTGCTAGCAATGTTAGCAGGGCGCGCGTCAAATCTTTTCAAAAAAATTTTTAACGTAAGACAAACAAAAGCGTCTTTATCTCGTATTTACCGAATTTATAATTGTTGCCGTCGATCTTTTGAGGATTGCGTTCTATCATATTCGTTTCAAAGATCTCTTTACAATCAAACTTTGGCGCAATAGTAGCCTCGCAGTCTTTGCCGCATCTTTCGTAGACTCTAAGAATTATACCTGATTTATCTTCGCTGATTTTTAAGGTCTCGGCTATTACGTTGCCTTCTATATCAAAAAGACTGTCGATATCAGACGTTTGATCATTTACTTTAAGCGGATTGTTGAAACAATACGCCTTTTTCACAACGTCGCTCTCCTGCCATACTCCTTTGTGCGGATAGAACGCGTAGGCAAAATGATGTTCTCCCATATCGCATTCCGGATCTGGATATTTAGGTGAACGCAATAGATTGAGCGAGATCAAACCTTCTTTTACTCTATAACCATACTTGCAGTTGTTGAGCAATGCCACTCCGTAATCATCTTTGTCAACGTTGACGAATTTATGCGCGCAAATCTCAAACTGCGCTTTATGGATAGAAGTATCTTCCAGCGTGCTTCTATCTACGTTGCCGAACTGTATGTCGCAGTTGACCGTATCGGAAAATACCGTAGGACGGAAATCTGCTCTCAACATTTTGTGAGTTTCGCGCCAATCGACATGGGTATCAAAATATACAGCTCCGTCCTCTTTGTCCAAATAAACTTTTTGTATCAGCGAACTGTCTCTGAATGTATAGATATTTTCTCTCACAACTCTTACGCCGTCGATATACGACTTGCTTGCTTCCAACTTAAATTGCCATTTACGCATCTTTGGGTAGTCGATATTTATATCCCAAGCGTTGTAATACGATTTAGGATCGGAATAGACGGTCAGCTTATTCAAATAGTCTTTGCACAGTTCTCTGCCGTCAAGTAAGTCAACGAGCGAATTTATTGAGCCGTCTTTTGCAAAACTTACTTTGATCTTATCGTTTTGAATAAAATCTTTATCGCAAGAGAGTCCTTTGACGTCCTCTTGGTCTATTTGTTCGACAATAGCAGAAGAATAACCGCTTACTTTTGCTCTATACCAGTCATCGCCTTTCTTAACGAATTCATTTCTGTCAAATCCTATCGTATTTACTACTCCCAAACCGCCTGAAGTTGACAGTTTTTTGATAAGCTCGTCAATCGTAGAGTTGACTTTTTCGTACATAGCTTTATATCTTGCCACAGACTCGTCGTATACTCTCTTGATAGACGATCCCGGAATAATGTCGTGGAATTGATACAACAAGACTTCTTTCCAAATATCATCAAGTTCGGGGAAATCGTAGTCCACTCCCTTGACTTTCGCGACAGCCATTAGCCATTCGAGATCGTGCAAAGCCTGCTCCATAAGTCTGTTGTACAACTTATTGTTGGCTTGCGAAGTATATGTTCCCTGATGTTTTTCCAGATACAATTCGCCCTCGTATTCGGGAATTACCTCTAAATACTCGTTTTTTAGATCTTCAAACAATTCGACGGCGTGTCTTCTTACTACCTTATCAAGACCTTTGTTGTTCGTCTGTCTGTCAAGAAGTTCCAACGGAGCTTCGCCCGCTCCTCCGCCTCCGTCGCCTATACCGTAGATCAACAGAGCTTTGTGGATATCCTTGTCGTGCGGATTGCCCTTGTCGGATTTTGTGATAGCCATAGGCGTAGCGGTAGAATTATAATTACCCTGCGGAGCCATATGCGACAACACGGAAGTGCCGTCTATTCCCTTCCAAACGAACGTCTTGTAGGGAAATTTATTTTGCATATTCCAAGTAAGTTTTATCGTCATGAAATATTCTCTGTCGCACTTGCGGATAATTTGAGGAAGCGACGCAGGATAGCCAAACACGTCTGGCAGCCATACGACTTTGCAGTGTTTCCCAAACTCGTCTTCAAAAAACTTTTCTCCATACAAGAACTGTCTTATTATAGACTCTCCGCTTGGAATATTGCAGTCGTTTTCCGTCCACATACCGCCTTGCAATTCCATTCTTCCGTCAGCAACCGCTCTCTTAACTCTCTCGTAAAGCTCAGGCGCTTCTTCCTTGACCCATTGGAACAACTGCGCTTGCGAAGCGCCGAATTTGTACTCCGGATACTTGTCCATATTATTGAGCGCAGTCGCAAAAGTACGCACGCCCTTTCTCTTCGTCTCCCTTATCGGCCACAGCCATGCCAAATCTATATGCGCGTGTCCGATAGCCGTGTATTCCGTACATTCTCCGTCAATAGGCGTAGTAATGATTTTCGTCAAATACTTGTGTGCTTCCGCCCAGCTCTTTTTTGCGAGCTTATAACTCTTTTTTAATGCCTTATCTATCTCCGTCAATCTTTCTTTGGTCAGTCGCTTGTTTTGACCGTAAGTCAGCATCATACAAAACAACTGCAAATAATCGTAATAATACGTCAATATCTCGTCGTTGCATATCGCAATGTCCTTTCTTGCAAGTTTGACCTGAACGCCCGCTTTGTTCCTCTTGCCGTTGAAACCTCCGTCAACAAGCAATTCGACCTTTTCACCGCCCTCGGCAGGATCAAAAAGATCTACGACTTGCTTGCCCTTTGCTGATTGCACCAAGTCAATGCCGTCCAACACCTGCGTGATACCCTGCTTTATCTTACCGTCAATATAGACAACGCCCTCGCCTTGGATATTTATCATGGCAACGACGTGTTTTCCTTTACACTCCTTTGGAATTTCGCCTTTAAATCTGAACCATCCGCAATCGAAATCGCTTCCCCATACCGTACCCGTTTTGAACGGCGAGAATTTCGCGTTTTCCAATTGACTTACGGGAATAGGCTCTTTGCTCAACGCCGCTTCGCACGACATTTGAGCGACGACGTCATAAATCTTTTTTCTCACTGAAATAAGTCTTGAGAAGTGCGTAGGATATAAAACAATTCTTTCTAACATAATTCTTCCTCGGTCGATGATACGCTCTATAATAAATAGGATATATATTATTTTGAGGTATTATAAATACTCACTATAACAATATTATAATTGATTATTCTATTATATGTCAATAGTGATTTTTACTCAACACTCAACCGTTTTGTCCATAAAATTTTTATATCGGACATATCTATAAAAAAATAAACTCTTTTTCTTTTAAATTTTCAAAAACATATTGACTTTTGCCGTATTCAAAACTTATACTGAATTTATAAAACTATGATCAAAGGGGAAAAAATTATGAAAAAAGTATTATCCGTAATTGCTTTGACGCTTATCGTCGCAGTGCTTTGCGTGAGTTTTACAGCGTGCGCAAATAGCCAAAACGGGGATATCGTAGAAAACATTGATTACTCTCTCGTATTGAAAGATTATTTACAAGCGCCCGACGCCGTAAACGTAGCGAGTATCGAGACAAAACGCAGCGGCGCAAAAGACGACGTTGATCCTGTAGACGTAAAAGCTATCTTTGAAGAATATGAAAACGGCTATTTGTCTATTACCGAAGCTATTGCGCAAATGGTAGACGGCGCAACGAAAAACGAGATCGTTTGCGATCATTTCGCTTTCTTTACCAACAAAATCGGTTCGACAAAACTAGGCAATAACGAAGGCTCTCTTATATACCAAAGATTGAGAAGACAGAACGACGAAGTCAAAGACGATACGACCATCAAACTTCCTATCAACCATAATTTCAACGGTACTGCTTCAAGTACCGTAACAGACGCAACCATTAGATACGTGGCAAACGGCAAATACAACAGAATAGGATCAAAGAATAGCGATATCAAATACAATTTCAAAACAGGTATTTTGGAAGTAAATAAATGGAAAAAAGGTTCAAAATGGAACCAAAATGAAGACGCTACTTGGTCAAGAAGTTACGACGAAGCAAGAAAGAGCGTCATCAACTGGGAAGCCGACGGCATAGTATCCGAAAAAGACGCGACTATCGTATATAAAACAGACGATAACGGAAACGGATATTACGAACTCACCTTCTCTATCGACATCAGCGTTGCAAATAGCGACGGAACAACTATCAAGGCGCTCGAAAACGACAACGGCGGTTCGGGTATGAAATTTGAATACTGCAATTTCGTAGTTCAGATTTGGGAATGCGGTCTTGCTAAGCGTTATGATATAGAAGAAAGTTGGAGCGGAAGAATAGTAATGTACAGCGGTTCGGCTCAAAACAAGCAAACGACTGTATTCAGTTATTCGCAAGCGGATATGGACTACTCTGCAACCGACGCGATCTATAAATCGCTTGTATAATCGTTCTTTTGATAATATAAAAACGCGACTAAGAACTATAAACTTTCAAATAGCATAAAAAATAACTTTACTTAAACCTTGGTAAAGTTATGGATGCTATC
>CAMWIL010000079.1 GCA_947174325.1 uncultured Clostridia bacterium | reverse complement strand
ATATAATACTAGATATGCGCTGAACTAATCAAAAATTCCAAAATAAAGCAAATTTCGGCAAATTTTACAATTTAAAAGAGCAAAAATACTGCTTTATAAACAAATCAATAAAAAACTATATTATTTCAAATTTCTACGCCACATCACCAAGGCGTTTTCCTTTCCATTATAGAAATTAGGTCGTATACCTTCAATAGAAAAACCGTATTCCTTATAAAGATTTATAGCGACCTTATTATTTTCGTTTACTTCCAAAGTCAAAGCGTCTACGTTTCTGTCCTTAGCGCATTTGATCATATCTTCCATTAAAAGATTACCGACGCCATTTCCCCGCCAAGATTTTTTAACGCTAAGATTATTTATATCACCTTCGTCTAAGATAACGTTGAAACTATATGAACAAACAACTTCACCGTCTACAATGCCGACTCTTGCGACAGCGTTTGACAAAGAGATCAATTCTTTCAATTGATCTTTCGACCAAGCAACGTCAATGCTTTCTTTTTCTATTTTATATATTTCATCAATATATTCATTCTTAAAATCATAAAATCTAATTTCTATCGTTTTGTTGCTATCCATTATGAATATTATCCTATTTTATCCATATTATTTTTACTTTCATACTCACGCTCAGCTTGCGACTTTTTTAGATATAGCGGAGCAAGTTTTTCAAACTTTTCACTCTTGATCTTATGTTTTGCAATTTCGATCAATGCGTATGGATCCGACTCTTTGCTTTTAAAAATCACTTTATCTATATTTTCCAATTCCTGCAAAGTAGTCTCTCCCATCTCAACGACAGCGGTAAAATCGGAGCTAAATCTCGCATAATAGAAATTATCGTGTCTGCAATCTATCGCGCAGTAAAAGTCTATATCTTTTATACCAAACGCCAATTCTTCCAACGCAGTGATTGCGACGCATTTTTTTGAAAGAGCGAACGCCAAAGCGTTGACGCTGGACACTCCTATTCTTATACCAGTAAAAGAACCGGGACCGACCACGCACGCCAAATAATCCACTTCGCTCAAACTAATTTTCGCCTCTTTAAGTACTTCGTCGATCATAGGCAGTATTTGAGAATTGTGTTTTTTACTCTCTGCCTGTCCTATCCGGGAAAAAATTTTTTCTCCCACCGAAAGCGCAATCACCATCTTATCGCTTGCAGTGTCCACAGCCAATATATTCATAAATTCACCTTTTGTTATATTTATACCGTTTTTTGTTCTAATTTATCAATTTATTTAGAATTATTCTACAATTCAAGCTAATTGAGAAGTAAAATCGCCTAATTGAGAAGTATTCTAAATAACATCACCCATAATTATCATCTGTATTTATAGCATTGATTCATTTAGCTCGCCGAGAATCTTAATATACATACTTTCCGACTTCTTACGACAGCCGTCAGCACGACCGAATACAAAGCGATTTTCTTTACGATCATACCCTATCCTGCATTCTCAAACTACTGGGTAATCAATAATTACTTAGATATACCCCTAATCAAAATCAACACCGCTAATTTCAAATAATCGCTTATCGTCTTCGAGATTTGTTATCGTGATTAGTATCGGATCTTTTATATCTTCAAATTTATTCCACTCTATCACGCATACTCCGTTCTGATACAAATAATCATTTAGTCCAAGCTCGTATAGTTCGTCCTCGTCTACCGCTCTATACATATCGAAATGATAAAGTTTCAATCTTCCGATATACTCTTTCATAAATGTAAACGTCGGACTAGTGACAACGTCTGCGATACCCAATGCCTTTGCCAAGCCTTTTGTAAAAGTCGTTTTGCCTGCGCCAAGATTTCCATTCAAAATTATCACTTCCCCGCCGCGCAGCTTGTCCGCGATCTTTTTGGCAAGCATAGCCGTATCCTCTATGCTATTAGAGATATATTTATGATGCCCATTTCCAATTCGTGTCATTTTGTCCATATTGCTTTTAATGAAAAAATTTGCTGATTTTGTCAACATTTTTATTATATTACACTTGACAGCAATTTGCAATTGATTTATAATCTAACTAATCAAATAATTCTTTGAGGGTAGGTGAAATTCCTCACCGGCGGTAAAGCCCGCAAACGTTGTAAATCTTCATACAGCGCCGAGCAAGTTAAATTCTTGCGCCGACAGTAAAGTCTGGATAGGAAAAGGATGTTTATTATGAATAGTAAAGTTTCTAGAAGCAAGTGGCTTGCCACTTCCGCTCTTTTGTCTGCAATGGCAAGCGTTTTGATGTTTTGGGAATTACCCGTACCGCTTATGCCCCCATTTATTAAACTTGATTTTTCTCTTTTGCCGTGCATTATCGGAAGCATTGCGCTCGGTCCGACTAGCGGTATAGTGGTGACTACGATAAAAGAATTGATCCACCTTATGATACGCGGAGCCAGTTCTACGGGCGGAGTCGGAAATCTAGCCGATTACGTTACGTGTCTATGCGTAGTTGTCCCCGCAGGCTTGATTTATAAACGTTTATCAAATATAAAAGGGCTTATATTAGGACTGACTGTCGGCTCAATTTGCTCGGGAATACTTTCTGGACTTGTCTTCAACGCCTTAGTCATATACCCGTTATACGATAAATTTATGCTACCAATGCAGCAAATTATTGCAATGTATCAAAAAATCCGTCCAAGCGCGAACGGATTGTGGGAAGTTTTGGCTATTTTCAATATGCCTTTTACCTTCCTTAAATGCCTAATAATCAGCATAATAGCCATATTTATCGCAAAGCCTTTGGACAGATACGTGTTAAGGCGAAATTGACAATCTCTAACGTCTAATTTTGACGCTGTAAAAAAGCGTTTCGACTTCCTTATCGTCTACGTCGGATCTTTTATTGAGCTTGCTTATTTCGTGGATTATATCCATATCAAACGAAAGCAGAACCTCGTCAAAGCCGTAAGCGTCGTTTATAGACTGCTTTATTTGCTCTTCAAGCTGCGTTCGCTGCGTTCTGCTATACAGAGGTTTGGGTATAATACCGACTAATACGCGGTTTTTCCAAACGTATGCAACGCAATAATCTACCAACGTATTCTGCGATACGATGCTCTCTACGCCCTGTTTTCCAGCGCTTTCATCTATGTTACTTATATAATTACAATAATCAATATTTATATCTATCACAATATTTCCTCCAACAGTACTGTTTATAGTTTGGCAAATATTGTAAATTTTATACTCATTTCTAAAAATCAAAAGTTGAAATAATTGTATTAAACGTTAAAAATAAATGAGCTGAGCAAATTTATATCTGCCAGCCCATTTTATCGTTATATTGAAATTATAAAGATTTACGCTTCTTCTACGCCGTAATGCTTGATATTTGCGCCGTCCGACCACAAATTTTCCAACGAATACAATCTTCTCGTTTCCTCATAGAAGATGTGCACGATAACGTCTCCATAATCAATTACCGCCCATCTACCTTCTTGCTTCCCCTCGATTCTGAGCGGTTCGCAGCCTTCTTTGGACATTCCTTCGTCCACAGCGTCAACCAACGCTTTTACTTGCGTATTTGATCTTGCCGAACAAATGACAAAATTATACGCGATCACGGTAAGTTTGCCAATGTCCACGATTACTATATCTTTTGCCTTTTTATCGTCAAGCAATTTGCATATCAATTCTACTTTTTCCATACGTTTTTCCTTTTATCATCGCCAATTGTTATACATTGTATTAATATAATCAAGCGCACAATTTTATTTCTTTGTAATATTAACAAATTTATTCGTAATTGTCAATTAATTGGTCAGCTCTTCGATTGCTTGCAGCGTCAACGGATAAATCTCTCCGCCTTTTTGCAATAAGAATTCATATTGAGCGATAGCGCAGGCTTTATATCCTTGCTCAAGCGATTTTTGCATACTCTCGCGCAATTCGTCAACGCCGTCGTATCTTCTACCGCTCTCCAACATATCGCTGCTGAAAATCAATTTTTGCAAATCGCTCATATTCCTTTTGCCGGTAGTATGATATTTTATCGCGTTCAATACCTCTTCGTCGTTTATACCGTATTCTTTACGCGCTATAACTGCGCCTAAAAATTGATGCTCGACGGGCGTTCCGACGCTATCTTCGGGAACTTCGCTTACGTCGTGAGAAATATGACACAAAGCCTTAGCGCAATCATGCAATAATCCCGCAAGCAAAACCTTGTCGTTATCAAGTCCTAATTTCTGCTTATAGTTGAGATTTATCGCATAAGACGCCGTCCTCATACAATGTTCAAACGTATTAGCTGGTATATTCTCTTTAAGCTTGTTTATCAAATCTTTATGCTTGCGATACAATCCGTTTGTCTTTATATATTCAGCAACTCGCTCGTCAAGATCGTCATATATTCCCAATTCGGCATTGTAGCGTATGACCGTAGACGATACGTCAGTCGGCATATAATCGCACACTCTCAAATCAGCTCCGAGTCCTTTCCAATATTCTAGCGCTGATAAAAATTTATCGCTCTTGCCCCTAGTAAACACAAAAAGCGGACAAATCTTAATTATCTCTTGAGGATTCTTCCATTTATAAAAATCTTCCAGACTGTCGCCTCCTATGACAAAAGCGATATCGCCGTATCTGTCTTTTAATTTGGGAAGCACTTCGCACGTATATCTTTTTCCCTCGCCAAATCTCTCGAATTCCGATATCTGCACTCTGTCTAATCCGTCAAAGGCAAGTCTCAACATATCCAATCTTTGATCAAAAGAAGTAGGACAAAATTTGTGCGGAGGATTTACTGACGGCAACAAAATCACGCTCTCAACGTCTTTTATCGTCAAGAGATGTTTGACCATATTCATATGTTCTGAATGAACCGGATCGAACGCGCCGCCAAAAATTACTTTCATAATCTTATTGTACACAAAATCATCTAAATTAGCAACAATATACCCAATCAATACTAGTATATTATCAAAAAATAAGTCAATAATCAACGTATGTCAATAATACTCGATTTAATGCTTTTAACAATTATAATATTTATATCTTCTTATATATGTCTGTCTTTTCTGTCGATGGGTCTAGGTATAAAATTGCTGTGCAGCGCGCTGATAACGATCGTAATAACGTCGCTTGCAAAAAGACTGCTATTCAAAAGCAAATCGCAAGATATAAATTTCAGAAAATTTGTTACATATCTTATATGGCAAGGCGAAGATAAAGCGAAAGAACTCTTGCAACAGCTATGCGCAGACCGCGAATTCGAAGATAAAGGCGAATACGTAGTCGCCAACGGAAAAACTATATTTTTATGGACCAAATACGGATCTATATCAGCCGACACAATAGTAAAGTTTTATCGAACTTGCAAAAAAAACTCAATAGACGAAGCGTACGTCCTCACCACTAACGGCGACAAAAAAATGATGACGTTGGTAAAGAGTTTTGGAGACGTTACGATACTATTTTCATCCTTTAAACCCGTATACAAGAAATTGAAAAAACAAAACAAACTCCCTACCGATATTCGCGAGAAGATACCCACCGCGCAACTTATCAAACTGATTTTCCATAGCGCGTTCACGCGTAAAAACGGGTTTAGATTTGCAGGCGTAAGCCTACTTTTACTCGCTATCAGCTTCTTTACGCCTTTTGGAAAATACTATCTAGCGCTTGCTTCAATAAACCTAGTTTTAGCGATCGTATGTCTAATAAGAGCGATAAAAGACAAGGCTGGATAAAAAATGGCAAGCGTTTTGCTTGCCTTTTTCGTTTATCCGTAGTTATAGTACAGCGGCTAAGTAATTTCGACCAAAGCGTAGCGTAGTCAAGAAATCTATATCCGTACTTCTTAACTATTAACTTTTCTCTCTTCACTACGCTTTAAGACCGCTTCATAGATCTTTGTTCTTTCAAATACTCATTGTACCTTTCGATTTGATCCTCGCGCAAATCTACCATTTCCTTTGCAGTAGCCAACGCTTGCATATCAGCAACGATAAGTTCCGTTTCTTTGACTTTCACCTTCGTTCCGTCATTTGTTGCGTTGCGACGAATGTCCTTCATAAACTCGTCTTCCATCTTAAATAATGCTACCGTTGTGTCTTTCTTTATCGTCAACTTCACAAGAGGATTGACGGATGACTGTCCTAGCAAGATAGAATACGTAGATTTCTTCTCTTTGCACTTATCTTTGCTCAACGCGTAGGCTTTGAGAGTGTCAAATATCTTCTTTTGCTTTGCAGAGAGTTTTGCGTAAGCCTCGTCAAGCGTAAGTCTTGGAGCGACCACCTTTGCTTTTGGAGTAGGTTTCGCTGCAGGGATCTCTACTATCTTCTCAACTACCTTTTCCACCTCGACAGGCACTTCGACGATCTTTTCCACTTCGACAGGTACTTCTACCTTTACTTCTTTGACTACTTCTTTTTCAACGATCTTCTCAACTTCGACAGGAACTTCCTTCTCAACGATCTTTTCGACGGGAACTTCTACGACTTTCTCTACCACCTTTTCTACCTCGACGGGCACTTCCTTTTCCACGATCTTTTCGGTAGGTTGAGCAACGGATAATTCAAGCATCTTTTCTATCAATTTATCTTGATTACGCATCATATTTTCTTGCGTCTTCAACATTTGCTTGATCGTTTCGTCGCTTACGCTTGCAGCAGCTACCTCTCTTTCTACAATTTTCTCTGCAGGTTGCTCCGCTACTTTCTTTATTAACTTTTGAATTGCGTCTTCATTTTTCGTCGTTTTTTCTAGGAGCTTTTCCACCAACTCGTTATTAGTCGAAGCT
>CAMWIL010000078.1 GCA_947174325.1 uncultured Clostridia bacterium | reverse complement strand
CCTCAATTTTGGCAATTTTTCGGTTATTAATTGAAGTCAGTAAAAGTACACTTTTTTTGGAATTATGTAATATTTTAATGAAAGTTAGAAATAATTTGGCTAACTCAATGAATGATATTTAAAAACTTGATATTGAAAATGCTTTATATTATAATAATTACGATAACAATAAATATCGTCAAAAATTAAATAAAACGGAAAAACAACTATGAAAAACAGAATTACGCTATTAACTATTATTTTATTGATCGCTCTTATGACGATTTTGCCCGTTGCTTGCTCAGGCGACGTCGATAAAGAAGGCTATATGACTTTGGTCGTGAAAAACGGTGAAGACATTAAGGAATATTCCGTAGACTTGACAGAACTATCGTCTGACACCAGTCAAAGCGGACTTATGGTAATACTTGATCATTTGCAAGAAAAGGGCGAACTCACCTACTCTGCCCAGGATAGCGCTTACGGCGCGTATTTGACCGCGGTCAATGACATATCGGAAGGAAACGGCGTATACATTACTCTTTATACGGACGTGGAAAGCGATATTGACGTAAGCGAAGACGCAACTACTCTAGCCTATAAAGAAAAGACTTTGACAAGCAGCGGAGTCGGCTTAAGTCTTATGAACGTAAAAAGCGGATGCACGATCGTGATCACAACCTTCTCATATAATGGCTAATCCTTCGCGCCGTGACAGAGCGAAGAAAATCGCGATCATAGCAATGATGAGCGCAACGCTTGAGGGCGCAAAACTTGCGCTGTCTTTTATACCTAACGTGGAGATCGTAACTTTGTTATGCGCTTTATACGGATATGTCTTCAGCTGGTCGGGAATAATAGCCGCGTATCTTTTCGTTGCGATAGAAAGTTTGATTTGGGGATTTAACACTTGGGTAATAACTTATTTGATATACTGGCCTTTGGTGACTTTCTGCTTTATGCTACTTGGCAAGTACGATATTAAAAACCGATTAGTGATTACTCTCACAGCGAGCGTTTTGACTGTATTTTTCGGAGTATTGAGCAGCCTTATAGATACCGGGCTTTTGAGCGGTTTTTACGAGAACTTTTTCAAAAGATTTTCAATAATTTACGTCAGAGGCGTCGTCTTCAACCTCATTCAGACGATATGCAATTTTGCGCTGTTTCTTGGTTTATTCCGACCGCTGGAAAAGAAAATCAATGAAATCTGCCCTGATAAATTCAAGAGCAAAAAGATAAAAGCGCGTCCTTTAATTCGCTGACGCTGTCAACGATAACCCGCGCGCCGCAAGCGATCAATTCTTCTTTTTTTCTAAATCCCCAACTTACTCCGATAAAAGGAATATTGCATTTTTTTGCAAATTCGCAATCGACTTCGCTATCGCCTATGTATATCACGTTTTCTTTATCAATTAAATGCTCATCGCAGACAAGATCGAATATCACTCTGTCAGGCTTTGGCAACATCCCGTCGCGAGAGCCGTATACGCCGTCAAAGACGTTCCCGAAAAACTGAGTTACAAGTTCTTGCGTAGCGCCGTCATACTTATTTGAAATCAAAAAAATTCTGTTTCCTCTGTCTTTTAGCGATTGCAGCAGATCAATTATGCCGTCGTAAGGTCTTGTAGTCAACGTCTTGTTTTTATTATAATGGTCTTGGAAAATACTTCTGCACTCTTCCAATATCTCTTGATCTTCGCGCTTCATCAAATCTTTGAGAAGATTGCGAATACCGTGTCCGATCGCCATTCTTATCTGCTCCATGCTTTGCTCGGGAAATCCCAATTTTTTGAGCGCATAATTCGCCGAAAAAGCAATATCGGGCAAGGTGTCGAGCACCGTGCCGTCAAGATCGAACATTACCGTTTTCGTCTGTTTTTCCATATCATTTTCCTTTCGTCATTCGAATAAAAATCAAAACGCCTTCTTCGACGCTTATTCTGCACTCCCCGCCTGCAAATTCATTGCTCACTCCAAGCGGAAAAGTATTGATAAGCGTATGGTCGTGAAGCTCGTACTTCGCGCCGGATACGTTGACGCCTTTGCATTTATCAAACGCGAAGAGAGAAAATAAATCCCCCTCTTTGCCATCCAAAACGACAAACTCGTCGCTGATAAAACGTATCTCTTGATCTCTGTCGATGAAAATTATAACAATATCGCTGTCTTTAAGAAAACCGTGAGCCATTTGAAGATTGGCGATCGTGTGGTCCAATCTTCCTCCCAATCCGCCGAATATGATAAACTCGTCATAGCCTTTTTCTGACAAATAATTTATCGCGAGCGACATATCCGTATGATCCTTGACTGGGTCGTGCCTGACAACGGGAATATCTGCGGGAACGTAACCTAGAGAATCAAAATCTCCTATAACGCAAACGACGTCGGCAATGTCTTTGACATACTGATAACCGCCGTCTACGGCTACGACGACTCCGCTGTGTTGTGTCTGCTTAAACTTTTCCTCGCAAAAATCTCCTCCGCCGACTAATATACAGCGTTTCATTTTAGCCAATCAACTTTCTGAACATTTCCGCAAGTTGGGATTTGCTCATAAACTTAGGTACGGGATATAGCGGATGAGCCTCTGCGTACGCTCTATCTACCATAAGCGGAATATCCTCTTCTTTAATGACGTCCACAAACTTATCCGGTATGTTCATAGTATTGTTCATATCCTTGATAGCCTGTATAAACGCCTTGGCTTTTTGCTCGTCGCTATCGCCCTTGATACCTACGATGTCTGCAAGTTTTGCGAGTTTCTTATATATGCTTTCTCCAAAAAATTCAAGTACGTACGGCAAAATAACGGAATTTGCCAAACCGTGCGGAGTATGATAAAAACCGCCCAAAGTATGCGCCATCGCGTGTACGTAACCTACGTACGCTCTCGTAAACGCAGCGCCTGCGTAGAACGAACCTTTAAGCATATTTTCTCTTGCTTCGAAATTGCTTCCGTCTTGATAAGCTGTCACTAAGTTTTCAAAAATAAGTTTTACCGCTTTCTCCGCCATTTCCTTAGTCTGCTTGGTATTGCCCTTTCCGATATAAGCCTCGACTGCGTGCGTCAAAGCGTCGATACCCGTAGTGGAAGTGATATGCGGCGGCAAACCTAGCGTGAGCGAAGCGTCCAAAAGCGCGTATTCGGGGATCAAAGCGTGATCGTTGATAGCGTACTTTTCATGAGTTTCGGAATTTGAAATGACCGCCGCGAGCGTCGTTTCGCTTCCCGTACCTGCAGTAGTGGGAATAGCCACAAACATCGGCAATTTCTTTCTTACTTTGAGAATACCTTTCATCTTGGGTATAGGCTTTTTGGGGCAAGCGACTCGCGCGCCTACTACCTTTGCGCAGTCCATTGACGAACCTCCGCCCAAAGCGACCAAGCAATCGCAGCCGTTGGCTTTATACTCTTTAAGAGCGTCCTCTACCAAATCTATGGTAGGATTGGGGAAAACTTTGTCAAAAACCGTAAGCTTGAGCCCAACGTTTGCGCACTCTTCTATAAAAGGCGCGGGCATACCCATTTTTGCAAGATTGGAATCGACAACAAGCATTACGCTCTTGTGATTGCTCTCAAGTATAAACTTCGGCAGATCTTTTATGCCGTCTTTAAAGCTCAAAAGTTTTGGCTGACGCCAAGGCAAAAACGGCGAAACCGCATATATCGTTTTTTGATAAGTTCTGTACCACGCTTTTTGAAAAATGTTCATAAATATCTCCTTTTTATCTACCCGAAATAAAAAGGTAGATGCTCAACGTTTTTATTATAAATTATAATATACCGTTTGTCAATTAAAGTTTACTCAATGCCATTTGATAAGACGCATCAATAAACTGCAAAAGCTGTTCGTCTTCCACAAGTTTGATTGCCATGCTGCTTTTGTATTTTGCCTGTACGGGAGGACAGTGCCATCCTCTAACAATTATATCAGGAAAATTCTCTCTCAAAAACAAAGCTGTATTTTCATCCGTAGAAAAAGTCAGCATATCGACGCCTTGGAGGGTAAATATCTCTGCAAATATCCTATTCTTCCCTCCGTCTGTCTTTTTGACTTTTACGACTGCGTAATCATCTCCCGCAAACGGAAAGTCAAGATACGCGCTTTCTTTGGCTAGACAGTATTCGGCAAGTTGTTGCTTATCCATATTTTCTCCTTAGAACAATTCGTTTGACGGTAAAAACGGCGGCTCGCTGACAAACTCCATCTCTCTGCCGTCGATTGGATGGATAAAAGAAAGCTTATAAGAGTGCAACGCCTGTCTGTCCAATACCGTATTGTTTGGACAGATTATTGAACGGGCGAAAGCGTTGTATAATTTATCGCAACAAAGGGGATGTCCCAAATGCGCGCTATGTACCCTAATTTGATGCGTTCTACCCGTCTCCAAAACGAATCGAGCGGAAAAATATTCTCCGTACTGTTTTATCGCCTCGTAATGCGTAACTGCTCTGTCCCCGTCAGGCGCGACTGCCCTCTTCATTCCGCTTCCGACACGCTTTATAGGCGCGTCAACAGTCCCTTTCTTTTTTTCCTCGAAAGTTCCTTCGCAAAGCGCTATATATTCTCTTCGTATATGCTCTGCCGATAAATTACTGTGAGCGAGTTGATTTTTTGCCACTATCATCAATCCCGACGTATCTCTATCAAGTCTATTCACCGGTCGGTAGACAAAATCGCCCCAAATATTCGCCAACGCGTTGACAAGACTTCTGCCGTAATGTTTTTTCGTAGGTATGACCGCCACTCCCGCGCTTTTATCTATCACGGCAATATCTTCGTCTTCGTATACGATATTGACATTATGCTCCCATTTCGGTATCGGCTTGATATCCGTATCTTTGAGATAGATGCAAAACTTCTCTCCCTTGTTTATACAGTCAATGATCTTGACGGGTACTTCTATGCCGTCGCGCAATTTACAGATAAGTCCAAACTCTTTTCTCAACCCTACTCTTATCGTCGAAGATATTCCCATGTCCGACAGTACCGCGTCAATACTGCCGTCTAATCGAGCGACGTATTCCAATCTGCGAACAGCGTTCATCGCTCCTCTTCTCTCCAAAGATATTTAGACAGATCTACGATGAAATTTTCGTCGCAAAAAACTCCCTCTTCCGCCAGTAACTGCGCCTGAACTTCCTCTCCGCCGAATGCAAATGCAGGCGCTAGTCTGCCAAATCTATTGACCACCCTGTGGCATGGAATTATCCCTGGAGCGGGATTGAAATGCAAAGCGTATCCCACAGCTCTCGAAGCGTGAGGAGAAGCGAGAATTTTTGCTATTTGACCGTAAGTAGCGACCTTACCCTTGGGGATCAATCGCACAACCGAATATACTTCGTCGTAAAAACTCATAAATTACCTCTACGCAATACCAAATCAGATAAAATAATTTATCTATTGCTTTGAGTATCGCGTATGAATATTATATCAAAGATTTGATCTTTTTACTATATTTTTTGGAAATTAATTGAACGGATAAATCACATTTTGCCAATACAAGACAAATCGTCCTTTGTGGCGTCGCGATTGTATCTTTTGAGAAGATAAAGATCGCTTTCGTCATAGATACGGTTTATACCCTCGTTGCAAGTCAACGTCATAACTATACCTTTGGACCTCATCACCTCTTCGCTTTCCTTGCAATACTTTCCGTATGGATAAGCGTAAATATTCGACGTCACTCCTATTTTACTCAACTCATTGACGAGTTTGTCGGTATCGTCGGAAAGTATCTTCTTGTACGCTTCTGAAGTTTCGCCGCTTAATTTCGACACACCCATACGCGGTTTTGTATTATGCAAATAATACGAGTGCAATCCTATTTCTATATTATCGCTTGAATTCGCGTCTGCTATATCTTGCCAACCGAAATAGATAAAATCGCCGCCGCGAGGATTATTGGTTTTGTCAAGACGGGTATAATCTCCCACTACCGAAAAAAGTCCCGTGTATCCGTATTCTTCGAGTAGCGGTTGCGCGTATTTGATATTGTTGAGATACCCGTCGTCAAAAGTGAGAATTACCGCCTTTGACGGCAATTTCTTTCCCGCCTGCACCGTCTTTATGACGTAATCGCAACTGACTACGTTGTAGCCGTGCGTTTTAAGATATTCAAAGTCTTTTTTCAAATGGTTTTGATTTATGCAATATACGCTCTCTTTTTTATTAGGCGCCAACGTGTTGTGATACATAAGCACCATCAACTCTCCCAAACAATCGCGGCCGTCGGTGTTGACTGCACAAACGCAATCGTCAATCGACTTACTCGCGCAACCGACGGACAATAAAAATATTAAGGAAATAAAAATACAACTAAAAACCGCCGTACGAATTTTTTTCATAACAATTCCTCATTCGTGTATATTGTGCGACTTGCGTAAATTATTATGCAATAAAATCAGTTGTTGAGCGAACTAGTCAATACCTCGCCTATTCTTCTGCAAAGATCCTCGCAAAAATCTTGTGAGAGCAATAATTTTTCGTCTTCGCTATTGGAAATAAAGCCGCATTCGATTATTATCGACGGAACTTTTGCGCATTTTGTAATATACAGATCTCCGCCTATCGGCTCATAATTACTTCTCGTACCGTAGACGGCGTTGATGTTTTCGTTGAGATGATTTTGCATTGCCGTAGCAAAATCCTTGCCTATCCCCGTATCGTCGTAAAAAACTTGAACTCCGCGTCTTGAACTGTCTGAAAATTTATTGACGTGAAGACTTATCACCGCTGTCGGATTGGCGTCTACTATGATCTTTTTTCTCGCTTGCATATCCAATCTCTTGACGTTGTTTAACGCGTCTTGAGTAGTGCGCGTCATAACTACGCCGAAGTTTCTGCTTTCCAGTTCTTTTTCCAATATCTTGCTCATTTTTAGATTTATATCGCTTTCCTTTACTCCTGCAGAGCCTACCACTCCGCCGTCAATACCGCCGTGTCCGGCATCAATGACGACGGTATATTCGTAAATAGGCGAAGAAACCGCTTTCGCCCTAAGACCAAACAATGTCGAGAAAGATATTGCCACAACAAATACAATGGCTACGAAAAACGCTAAACCACTCTTTTTTATACTAATTATCATATTAGAATATATTAAATATTGAATTGAGTTATTCCGCTAAAATGACAATGTAGTACAACATCAAATATTGATAACATCAGTTTGTGATGTATAATGA
>CAMWIL010000077.1 GCA_947174325.1 uncultured Clostridia bacterium | reverse complement strand
ATATTTTTATAAACTTCTTCATTAATATTATAAACATTTTGAGTTATAATGTCAATAATTACCGTGAAAATTACCTATAATTATATAGAATTATAAACAATAAAAAGACGCCTAAAAGGCGTCAATTTATTAGTGTATCAAAGTTCCTATTTTCTCTCCGTTTACGGCTTTGAGCAAACTATCTTCTTCTTTAAGAGCAAAAGCTATAATAGGAATTTTATTCTCCATACACAAGGTGATAGCCGTTGCGTCCATAGCCTGCAAGCCGTCTTGGACTACTTTCATATAACTAAGTTCGTCATATTTTTTTGCATTAGGGTTCTTTTTCGGATCGCTGTCGTATACGCCGTCGATATTTTTGGCGAGCATAAGCACGTCTGCATTGATTTCCGCCGCTCTAAGCGCCGCGCCCGTATCGGTGCTGAAAAACGGATTACCCGTTCCGCAGGCGAATATTACTACTCTGCCTTTTTCAAAATGCCTTAACGCTTTTCTCAAAATATATGGCTCTGCAATTCTCGTGATGGTCAAAGCCGTTTGAACTCTGCAAGGTACTCCTGCCGCTTCCAAAGCGTCTTGAAGAGCCAAAGAATTCATAACGGTTGCGAGCATACCCATATGGTCGGCTGCCGATCTCTCCATTTTGAGCGCTTGTCTGCCTCTCCAAAAGTTACCTCCGCCGATGATTATGCCGATTTCGACGCCTTGCTCGAAAACTTTCTTGATTTGATTAACGACGTAAGCGACGACTGTTTCGTCAATACCAAAACCTTTTTCGCCTGCCAACGCCTCTCCGCTCAACTTAATTATCGCTCTTTTATACTTTGCCATATCCCCTCCAACTATCTCTTACTAAATATATGAAAAAAGGAAAACAAATTGTTTTCCTTTTCAACTAACAATTACGCTTTCTTAGCGCTGTTGATCTGCGCTTGAACTTCGTCTGCCAAATTCTCTTCTTTCTTCTCAAGACCTTCGCCCATTACAAAACGCGTAAATCTTACAACGTCTGCGCCCGCTTCTTTCAAAAGAGCCTTAATGGTCTTGTCGCCGTCTTTTACAAAAGGCTGTTCGAGAAGACAAACTTCTTTGTAATACTTATTGATACGTCCTTCAACCATCTTCTCGATAATGTTGAGCGGCTTCGGCTTATCTTCGTTGAGAGCTTGAGCTTTGAGAATTTCTTTCTCTTTCTCGATTTCTTCCTTCGGTACTTCCGCTATCTTAACGTAAGACGGATTTGCAGCTGCGATTTGCATCGCAATATCGTGAGCGAGTTCTTCACTTGCGTTTGCAGTCAACTCAACGAGAACGCCGATCTTTCCGCCCATGTGGATATAACTTTCAAGCTTATTGCCGGCAACGGGATATTTTGCAAATCTTCTTACTGCGATCTTTTCGCCGATCTTAGCTACAGCTTCTGCCAATGCTACGCTCATACCCTCGCTTACTTGTTCAACAGTTTCAACATTGTTTGAAGCAATATATTTCGCTACGTCCAAAACGAACGCCTTAAATTGATCGCCGCGCGCTACGAAGTCTGATTCGCAGTTTACTTCGACCAAAACGCCGTACTTGCCGTCGTTGTATGCTTCGACAGTACCTTGAGAAGCGATCTTACCCGCGCGCTTAGCGCTTGTAGCCATACCTTTTTCTCTCAAAAGTTCAACTGCCTTTTCCATATCGCCGTCAGCCTCGATAAGAGCCTTCTTGCAATCCATCATTCCTACGCCTGTCTTAGCGCGCAAATCCATTACGTCTTTATTTGTAAATGCCATAATCTCCAATACCTCCGAATTATTCAGCTACTTCGGCAGTTTCTGTCTCTGCTACTGCTTCTGCAACGGTCTCTTCTTTTTTCTCTTCTTCGCTTTCTTCTTCAACGGAGAAAGTAATTCCCTCGTTTGCTTCGATAACTGCGTTTGCAATTATGCTTGCGATCAACTTGATTGCGCGGATAGCGTCGTCGTTGCCGGGGATAACGTAATCGACCAATTCGGGATTACAGTTGGTATCTACAAGACCTACGACGGGAATACCGAGCTTCTTAGCTTCTTTTACTGCGATATCTTCGTTGTTGATGTCAACTACGAACATACAGCCGGGAAGTTGAGTCATATCTTTGATACCGCCGAGGTTTGCCTCAAGTTTATCTCTCTCTGCTTTAAGAGTAGCGACTTCTTTCTTAGGCAAAAGTTCAAACTGACCGATAAGTTCCATTTGATTTATCTTGTTGAGTCTTTCAATACGGCTTCTAATGGTTTGGAAGTTTGTGAGAGTACCGCCGAGCCATCTTTGGTTCATATAGAACATACCGCAACGAGTAGCCTCTTCTTTAATAGCGTCCTGAGCTTGTTTTTTCGTACCTACGAACAAAACGGATTTGCCGGACTTTGCTACGTCTCTTACGAAAGCGTATGCCTTCTCTACTTGTTCAACCGAAATTTGAAGATCGATAATGTGAATATCGTTTCTAGCCGCATAGATGTATTTGCTCATCTTAGGGTTCCATTTTTTTGTCTGGTGTCCAAAGTGCACACCTGCCTCCAAGAGGCTTTTCATTGTTACTACTGCCATTTTTTTGTTTCTCCTTTTTTTTGTTTATTCGTCCTCGAAATTTACGCTTTCGGCAACCTGTTGGCAAACAAGCAACTGCCTGTGCTGACTTCGAGTGTTTATTTTACCGTTTGATATTCTAACATATAATAAAAGTATTTGGCAAACATTTTCGCGCACAATTATTATATTATTTATAAATAAATAACCAAAACCTACGCTATTTATTCTCTTTCGCTCTTTTCGCTTCCCTCTATAGCGTCGATAGCCAGAGATAGTTCAAGTCTCTTCTTCATCATTTCGCATGATATGGAATAAGGCTTGCCCATACTCCCCGCAAAATTGAGATTATTAGCCACGCAACCTCCGCTGCAATAGTACTTCGCCATACAGTCCGCGCAATCGGGTTTGTTGGTGACGATGTTATCGGCAAATTTTTCCGATATGCTCAAATCTATTTTGCCGTCAAAAACGTTGCCCATATAGTAATCTTTATTTTCGGCAAACTGATGGCAAGGATAAATTCCTCCCGTAGGAGTCACCGCCAAATATTCGCATCCCGAACCGCATCCCGTAAGTCTTTTGACAAGGCAAGGTCCTCCTTCCAAATCTATCATAAAGTGAAAGAAATTGAACCATTTATCGGTCTTCCGTCTATCAATATAGTTTTCTGCCAAGCGTTCGTATTCTGCCAAGATTTTCGGCAAATGCTCTTTTGTAATTTTTAAGTCTTCTATATCGGTAACTACGGGCTCGATGGAAATTTGATCGAATCCCATATCGTTGAGAGCAAGCACGTCGTCTGCAAAATCAAGATTACGCGCCGTAAAAGTTCCGCGAACGTAATACGACTTATCCCCTCTCACTTTTGCGAATTTTACCGCGTTGTTTGCGATAAGAGAATAACAGTCTTTACCGTTGACAGCCTTACGAACGGCGTTGTGTACGCATTCCCTTCCGTCAATGCTCAGCACGACGTTGTGCATTTCTTCATTTAGCCACTTGATAGTATCGTCGTTGAGAAGCACGCAATTAGTAGTCATCGTAAAATGGAAAGTCTTTCCTGATTCATTCTCCCTTTCGCGGGCGTATTTTACGATAGACTTGACTACGGAAAGATTCATCAAAGGCTCTCCGCCGAAAAAGTCGACTTCCAAATTCGTTCTTTTACCTGAATTCGCGATCAAGAAATCTATAGCTTTTTTACCGACCTCTTCAGACATATACGCCCTTTCGGTTGTATGATAAGTACCCTCATCGGCAAAACAGTATTTGCAACGCAAATTGCAATCGTTGCAAATATGCAGACAAAGCGCCTTTATTTCTCCGATACGCTTGCGCTTCGCGTAAATCTCGCAAGGAGTGTTGAGTACTCCGTCTTTTTCCAACTGCGAAAATTCCGCTTCCAATTCGGCAATATCGCTCTTGTCTACACAAGCAAGATCTTTGCTTTCTTGCTCGTTGAGCGCTTGTCCGTATCTTTTTTTCGCATACAAAAAAGCGACGTAATCCACATTATGCAGACTGCCGCTTTCCACGTCCCAAATAAAATGATAAGTCCTGCCGTGATAACAGAAATTAAAAGCGTGTACCATTTATTTTAAGGATAATTAAATTAAAGGCTTTCTTGTAGCGTTTATCTTTTCGTCGCGATTTTTACAACTTTGGTTTCCTACCGTGCAAGAAGTCTTGCAAGCGGACTGACAACTGGATTGACATTCTCCGCAACCGATATTTCCGCTCTTTTTCATAGAATTTGTTACAATGCTGTTGATATGTTTCATATTTTCTCCATTATAGCGTGAATTTTATTACTTATATAATATAATAAACTCAACTATTTTGCAAGTATTTATCTTACTTCTTTTAAATATTTTATCAATATTATATAAAGAACTCATTGCTTAACGAACTTTTGATAAAGTCAAGTTCAAGTTTCAAGCTTCTTTTTAAAGCATCGTCTTCCAATTTTGTAATTCTGTCTTCAAAGCAATTGACCAATTCATTCGACCTAAAATACTTTGACAAATCAATAATAAATATGGACAACAAAAATAACTCGTCTGCGTTACAAGTATTATAATAATCAATAGTATCGCGGAGATTTATAGAAAATTCCGCTAAAATCCTTTTATCGTTTTCCCTAAACTGCGCAATTACTTCTTCACTCCTCTCCTCTTTGAGTTTTTTAAGCAAACTTTGTTGTTGCATAATAAGCTGTTTCAAATCTTCTTTGTACATCGTATTTTCCTTTGAGTAAATCGCTGAATTTTATAAATTTGACAACAAAATTATACCATTTGCCTAATATTATGTCAATATATTAAGGTATTACTTTCCTCGCCTGACGTTTACAGTAAAAATTCCGCTCAAAAGACCGGCAACCAAACAAAAGATCACGTCAAACGCCGTCAACGGATTGACCGCAAACGAGCCGTTTATAAGTGAAAATATCAAATACGATATCAGCACGAAAAACAAGCCTATTATACAGCCCTTAAACAATCCCTGTCTGCCTGACTTAATCGCTAAAAGCGTGCCGAAAAAGATACTGATTATCTTCAAGAACACGTTGACTATCTGCACAGCCTTTTGAGATAAATTTGCAAATTTTACTATCACAGCGAAAATTACTACCGTCAGCAAAGATATTATGATCGAAAACAATATCCCTTTGAACATTTCAAAAAAATCTTTTTTGTTAAGTTTAAGCGACATACACCACTCCTCCCTGAGATAAATATATGTCGCAGAATAATTCGTTATTCCAATATTATTTGATTAAGTAAACAATGAAAAATCTACTTACTTGACCTATTTTTATCAAAAATTTCCAATTGATAGGTAGATAAAAATTCGTCGGCGCACTTTCCGCAATTCTCACATCCGTTGCAAATAGGTCGCGAACCGCAAGTAAGGCATTTTGACTTGAATTTCGGACAATAGCATTCTTCGCCTATTGGAAGTCCCAACCTGTCGGTAAGATCAAATTTTATAGGTTTGCCCTTGTACGACAGCCCGTAAGAATACGCCAGTTTCATTTGTTCGCGGTTGTTTCTCAAACTTATTATCTGTCCGTCTTTTTCAAATCGGTTGCCCGTACCGATAAAAGCAAACGTCACGTTATGCGATACGCACTCATCGCGCAATTTCTTTACCCATTCGTACTTACACAGTCTTGCGCCTTCGTAGTTTTCTCCTCCGCAAATTACCTGCTCTATCTGTCCATCGTCAAGATATCCGTCAATTGATACTTCTCCTATCAACGGAGCGGTCATAATACCTTTGTGCTTAAAAGGAAGTTCGCGCAATATGGGAATTCGCTCGTCGGCTCTTTTCTGATTTTCGCAAGTAACGTTGAAAAATACGTTTGCCCATCCCTCTCCCCAATCTTTGGGCAAACACCTCTCAACCCTTTGAGGGCGTTTTGTCAAAATAAAAAACTTCACGTCCGGACGCTCGAAAATTACGTTCCAAGCCTCTTCTCTCCATTCGTCCGCTTCTTCTATAAAGAAATCGGAGGTCATACAAATACGCAACATCTCCCCGCTTGCTATCTTAAAACCGCCGTTTCGGTTTTTAGTAAGCGGATAATACATATTGCCCGTCTGGCGAATTAATGAACTGTCGCCGTTGCCGTGCACTCTGTCAAGATAATACATATAACAGTTTTGACATCCTTCGCTGCATTTTCTGCAACCGTGCCAAGGATTCCAAATGTCTCGCATAACGTTCTCTCCGATCGTATCGTACAATTATTATACCAAAAAACAACTCGTTTGTCGAAAGTTTTAAAATGAAAAAGGACAGCCCAATCCGACTGCCCGTAAATTTTCGACTTAAATAAATTAGTCTTTAAGCAAAGTTTCGTTATCCGTCTTATCCAAAGAATCCGATTTCTTAGCTTTCTTTTCTTGCGCCGCTTTATCTGCTTCCATATCGTCCATAGCTGTAATTTCAGGCTTTTCTTGAAGTTTTACTTCTCCTTCGCTTGTCTTGACAGCTTCAAGTACTATGAACACGGCAGATCTGTCAATGACGACCATTGTGCTACCGTCGCCGTCTGCGCTGAGGTCAAGCGTAAAAGTTTTATTTGCGACATCTACCTTTTTTACTTCGCCGACAAAACCGCCTATCGTCTTGACTTTTGTTCCTACGGTAATACTATCTATCATTTCTTGAGTTTTCTTTTGACGTTTTTTCTGCGGAATGATAGACATTGCAAACATACCAATCATTAGCACGATAAGTACTACGATCCAAATGATTTGACTTGTATCCGCGCCCAAAGTCATAATTTGAGTTATATTCATTATCTTCTCCTTAATTCAATTTTTATTGTTCACTAACAACCATTATAGATTTTACCTTAAAATTCAGTAAAATATCAAGCGTTTTGTTCCTAATAATTGACTATTTTATTTATTATTTACAAAATATTGCCGATAAATAGCGATTTTGACGTCAATTAAAAGACTTTTCCGACTTTACTCCCCCGTGACCCCAAGTATAATTTGAAGTGTATTCCTTATAAAAATCCAAAAACCTGTCTTCCATTATCGCATTACGAATATCTTCCATAAGATGCGTTAAGAAACGTATATTGTGAATGGAGAGC
>CAMWIL010000076.1 GCA_947174325.1 uncultured Clostridia bacterium | reverse complement strand
AAAATGAGAACAAGCTAATAATAACCAACAGAGAACTTTTTGACAGATTTTATACGGTTGAAAACTGCGACTACTCCACAGGTTTGGGACTGTCTATCGCAAAACTGCTGACAAAACAAATCGGCGGAAAAATCTCCGCCGATCTGAATAGAAACGTGTTGACTATCACTTTAAGGATTTGATATTCTGCAAGCGTCGCAAAATATCCGTATCGGCAGGCGCCCACTCGACGGAAAACAACTCGCTAGGCAACAGCCACTTATGATCTATATGTTCTTTAAGAACGTAATGCTCGGACAAAGGCGTGCAAAAATGCGTTTGCAAATTTACATAGACGTCGTCGTACTCGTATAGGACTTCCATAAACTTTTCGCCCACCTCGACGTCATAATCCATCTCTTCAAAAACTTCTCTCTTCAACGCGCTTTCGGGAGTTTCTCCGTCTTCGATCTTTCCGCCTACGAATTCATATTTATAAGCGACTGCGCTATTCTTATTCGCGCCTCTCTTGACCGCCAGTATTTTCCCGTCGTTTAATATTATCGCGCCTACTACCTGTAACGTTTTTTTCATACAAACCTTAAACAATATTTTTCACTTTTATCAAATATAAAAATTATATTTCTCTTTGATAAATTTCGCAATGAGCTTTATTTAAAGCAAAAGCGTTTTGCTATACTCATTCGGTCAAAATACCAAGAGCGTATTTTGCGCTTTGATTGGCATCTTTACAATACTTATCCGCGCCGATTTGATTTGCGTATTCTTCCGTCAACACCGCGCCGCCGACCATAACTTTACAATCTGGACAATGCTCTTTGAGAAGAGCGATAGTTTCTTTCATATTCTCGACTGTCGTTGTCATCAATGCGGAGAGTCCGCACAACTTGATATTGTTGTTTTTCACAGCCTCGACAACAGTCATAGGCGGAACGTTTTTGCCTAAATCTATTACTTTAAAGCCGTAGTTTTCAAGCACGGTCTTGACTATATTCTTTCCAATGTCGTGCACGTCGCCTTTTACAGTAGCAAGTACTATCTTGCCCTTGTCGCTCTCCTGTCCTACGGGAATATTTTTCTTTACTTCTTCAAAGCACAGTTTTGCGCAATCTGCCGACGCTATCAACTGCGGGAGGAATATCTTGCCTTTTTCGTAATTATCCCCAACTTTGTTGAGCGCGGGAATAAGATAATTATCTATGACTTCGATAGGGCTTTTGTCTACCAGCAACTGCGCTGTCAGAACTCTTGCCTGCTCTAATCCCTTTTCTATACAGTAAAATATATCCTTTTCGCCGCTTGAACCGTCGCTTACTTTGACCTCTTTCTTTATTACTTGACTGCCGACGTAGTCCGCGTATTTAGCCGTATAATTCATACAGTTCTTGTCTTCGCAAGTCAATACTTTGAAAGCGTCCACAGCTTGCATATTTTCGGGTATGTTGGGATTGATTATAGGAAGATCCAGTCCCGCATACATAGCCGCAGTTAAAAACGCAGTATTTACTATCTGTCTCGCAGGAAGTCCAAAAGAAATATTTGATACCCCAAGTACAGTCTTGATATTGTACTTCTCTTTCAAAATAGTTATCGCTTTGAGCGTATTTATAGCTTGCGCAGGTTCTGCGCTGACCGTCAACGTAAGACAGTCGATATAAACGTCTTCTTCTCTTATGCCGTAAGACTTTGCTCGCTCGATAATTTTTTCGGCAATTCTTATTCGTTCTTCTATCGTTTTGGGAATACCGTTTTCGTCAATAGTCAAGCCTACTACGCTCGCGCCGTATTTTGCGACAAGCGGAAGTATCGTCGAAAGAGATTTTTCCTCTGCGTTGACGGAATTTACGATAGGTTTTCCGTTGTAATATCTAAGCGCTTTTTCTACGGCTTGAGGCTTTGAGCAATCAATTTGCAAAGGCGCGTCGGTAAGACTTTGGATATATTTCACCATCTCGCAAAGCATTTGAGTCTCGTCGATTTGAGGAAGTCCCGCGTTGACGTCCAGTATATCCGCGCCCGCTTCGACCTGTTCCAAAGTCTGCGTAGCAATATAGTTGAAATCTCTATCCAACAACGCTTGTTTCATAGCTTTTTTGCCGGTGGGATTTATTCTCTCGCCTATGACCTTAACGCCGTCGATATATACGACTTTCGTAGACGAACAAACGGCAGTCTTATACTGTCTTTTTCTCTTCCCTACAGTTTTTTTATTTTTTAGTTTTGCAAGCTCTGCGATATACTCGGGCGTAGTTCCGCAACATCCGCCGAGTATGCCGACGCCTAAATCTATAAACTTTTCGTAAGCCTTTGCGAATTCTTTTGCCGATACGTTATAGTTCATTTGGCTGTCGGGAAGTCCTGCGTTTGCCTTGATAAAGACAGGCAGATCGGTACTTTCTACAAGTCTTTGCATTATAGGATAGAGTTGATCGGGACCAAGCGAGCAGTTTATTCCCAAAGCGTCGGCAAACGCCGATGCCGTGATAGCAAACGCCTCTACGCTACAACCGGTAAACGTCCTGCCGTTTTCGTCAAACGTCATACTTGCCATAACAGGCAAATCACAATTTTCTTTTATCGCCAGCAACGCCGCTTTTAGTTCGTAAAGATCGCTCATCGTCTCCACTACCACTATATCCGCGCCGTCTTTTCCCGCAAGTACTTGTTCTTTGAAAAGATCGTACGCCTCGTCAAACGTCATACTACCTAAAGGTTCAATAAGCGCGCCCGACGGACCTATATCCAAAGCAACAAGTTTGTCGCCCGCCGCTTTTCTTGCCAACTCAACGCCCGCTTTGATAAGTTTCGCCACTTCCTCCGCGCTACCGAGTTTCTTACGGTTTGCTCCGAAAGTATTCGTATATATGACGTCGCTGCCCGCGTGTATAAATTGCTTACTAATCGAATATACGAGGTCGGGATTTTCTACGTTCAGTCTTTCGGGAATTGCGCCGACAGTCAACCCCCTTTTTTGAAGTTGAGTTCCGAACGCTCCGTCAAGAAGCAGTATGCAACTGTCATTGAATAAATCTTTTATCTTCATATTTTCCTTAGGCAAAGCATTTTATCCTTAACTTATTTTCTGTAAATACATTTCTTATTTTCACAAGTAAGGCACTTCGACTGACAATTAAGAGGTTGAATATCTCCGCTCTCTTTTACGCCTATCACGGCGGTGACGGACTTTTGCGGAGTCAGCATAAAACTCTCTTCGTTCATAAACACGCCGATACGTTTGGGAAGTTCCAATACCCTAACGAAGTCTTTTTGTTGAGAAAGAGGAAAATCTCCGTATCCGCATGAAAATCTTGACGTAAGAGGACGTTCGTTCTGCGTTTGAAGTTGCTCGCATAAATCGTCGCAATAACTCTCGATGGCGCATATGCTTGCGCTGTCCAAGATCACGCCTTTGAGAGGATCGGACTTCATAAGCTCGGACGATTTCTTTTCTACCTCAAACCCTACCGTCGCGCCAAGAATATACGCCTCTTGACAACCTTCTAAATGTCTGCCGACGTCATTTCCAAGCAAGAGCATATCCGTCCCGTCAAGCCCCAACGGCTCTTTGGTCAAAGTATACTTCTTTATTACGCTTCTCGGAGTGATAAGTTCCAAACACAGCGCGATAGCGCCTTCGATCTCTTCATCGATGCGTTCGCTATAACTCTGCCCCCTATATCCGAGGTATCTCAATAATTCGCTTTTTTCTATTTTCATCAGCGCGCGCCGTTCAGCTTGTCAATAATAGGTCTTACGTTGTCGGTTATTCTTTTTGCCACGTAAGTATTGTTCATTATGTACAAATGTATACCGTCCACGCCGCTTGTAAGCAAATCGACGATTTGATCGGTTGCGTAAGCAATACCCGCTTCCATAAGCGCGTCGGGATCGTCGGCAAACTTATTATACATACGGGATATTTTAGTCGGCAACTTCGCGCCGGTCGTTTTTACTATACCGCCGAACTGCGACGCCTTTACCAAAGGCATTACTCCCGCTTGGATAGGCACGTCTATGCCTGCAAGTCTTACCATATCCAAATATTTGAGATAATCGTCGTTGTCAAAAAACAACTGCGAATTGAGATGCGTAACTCCGCTTTCAACCTTAATTTTGAGATTGCGTATATCTTCTACGATATTCGCGCTCTCGGGATGTCCCTCGGGATAACATGCGCCAACGATATTCATATCGCATTTGCTTTTAATAAATTTAACCAAATCGCTTGCGTGCGCAAAATCGCTCTTTACTTCTCCCTCTATTCTATCTCCTCTAAGCGCGAGAACGTTTTCCACTCCTATATCAACAAGTCCGTCAATAGCGCGTGCTACTTCGTCTCGAGTAGAATTGACGCAAGTAAGATGCGCCAACGGCTCTATACCGCATTCGTTTTTTACTATCTCCGCTATCTCTTTCGTGCGCGAATTTTTGCTGCCGCCTGCGCTGTAAGTAATGGAAACGTAATCAGGTCTTATATTTTTGATATCAGAAAGCGTCCCAAGTATCTTTCCTATGTCGTCGTTGACTTTAGGCGGAAAAATTTCAAAAGAATAAACTACCTTTTTCTCTTTGAATAAATCATTTATCTTCATAATACACTCCTTTTCGGCGTTCATATTATAACACACATAAACTCTCTTCGCTACTTTTCTAAGATAAAATATTTTATATACGCAAAATTTTATATTAATTTAATTATGAATCAAAATCTTTAATACTTTCGTGATCGCAAAAAACGCAAAGCAAAACACCGCTCTTGCGAACGGTGCCTTGCAATGTTCTTGTAAACGTGGGCGAACCAAGAACAAAGTTATAGAGATATGTGAATAAATCAAAGGTGTATGATTTTGCGCGCCGTTTTGCCGACGCATAAATTTATTCAACTGTATACATTATATCATTTTCTGTTGCCTTGGTCGCAGATTTTGCTCAAAAAAAATGTCAACTTTAGTTTACATTGATGTTAAAAAAAGTTAACATTAGCCAATATTAGGCTGAAAATCACTTGATTTTGACAATCTTAGATTTTTTTCTTCCGCTTAGATCGATTTAACTTTTTCTTTAACTCTACGCACGAATTTTTATAGTGAAATCAAACAAATTGAAAAAATAAATCAAATCAAGAATAAAAAAAATTACGCGACACATACTACAAATGTAACCGAAAGGTTGCAAAAAACAGGAGGAGATTATGACAAGAAACAGCAAGTCACAAAGCAGCCAGTCTTCTACTTCACAGAGAAGCAAGACGTCGGGAACTGCTAAGTCTCAAACGAAAGGTTGCGGAAATTGTTGCGGTTGCGGTAGTAATAAAAACAACTAATTACCCCTGCTTCACGCATTAACGCAAATCAAATCGGAGAAATATAGTTCTTAACCAAAGTAATCATATTTCTCCTCAAATCAAAAAAGGCGGCGAAGAAATTCGTCGGCTTTTTTACTCTTTGTTACTATTCTTTTATTACAATACTTTGTTTGCCTTTTACACTCTTAAGTAATTTTTCAAGCGATTCAGGCAATTCATCGTCTTTACATTCAACAGAATAATTGACTAAAAATATAATTTTTCCTTTTTGAATAAGCGCATACTTATATTCGTAAGTAGTATAGCTCTCATTAACATATTTGGCTAACGCCATAAAAGCCTCATCGCAGCCTTTGTCTATTTGAAAATATTCGCCATAACAATACTCTTTCTTATCATCATCACTTGAATACTCAAATTTACCGTAATTACTAACATAAAGCTTAATATCTTCTATATCTTCAACGACTTTTGTTGCATATATAGTAGCTATAAGTTTATATTGAACTTCATTCCAATAAGTCTTCCCGTCAACTTTGATTTCCTTTTGGTTTCCAATGTTCACCATAGAATAATTAAAACCAGTTTTCTCAAAAGATGTAAGAAGATTTCTACTACGAATTTGATCGCTGAAACATATATAACCAAACACACCTGCTACACTACCAATAATTACAAGTATTATCAAACACGTTATAATATTTTTAATTCGTCTATACTTTATTCTCATTTCTTTCTTATCTCTTTCTTGTTCCATACCTTCACTCTTCCTCCGGATACTTAATAGCATTATACAGTTCTTTTAAATCACTATAATCACACAATACGAAAAATCTATAATACATAATTATAAAAGACGGATCGTCAAAAAAAACAGTTCCATAATATGGTTGAACATACCCTTCTTCTCCATTTCGCACTTGATATTCAAATACATATTTTCCGGCAATTTCTCTGACTATAGTTTGGTCATCGTCACATTGATCTAAATAATTCTTAGCAGCTTTTGACGACTTAAATTTTATATATCTCATAGCATATGAACCACTATTATATGTTGTATCAGTAAGATATAATATAGCAACTTTTTTGCTGTCTTTTATGTCTGGGTCACCGCAATAAACTTCTGCAGAATTTACGTTTCCAGGTGCATTCACAATTGGTCCTATACCCATATTCTGTCGACAAGCATAAAGCGGAAAATTATCCATATAATTAGTTAAATACAATCTAAAAGCCAAATATGAAAATAATATAATTAAAAACACTACTAAAAACCCAATCAAACATTTTACTCGTTTTTTCGTCATAAACTATCTCCCTAAAAATTTAAGAAGTTTTCTTCTTTATATCTTTATTCTACAAGAAGAAATCTTCTTTGTCAAGTATTTACAAAGTAATTATTTTATAATTGATATATGAATATCGGTGAAATCATTAAACATTTGAGAATTGAGAGAAATCTTTCCCAACAAAAACTTGCCCAAGAGATCGGCGTCAGCCAAAAAGCGATCGATTATTGGGAACGCGGAATCAACGAACCGAAGGCAAGTTATATTCTACTTTTAGCTGATTTCTTTGGTGTTACCACCGATTTTTTACTCGGAAGAGATTAATTTTATCGTAATTTTTGGTAGTATCAAAAGAATTACAACTAGATAACGTTCGGCGGAAAGCGAGATTTGCAATTATTAAATAACGAATTTTTTGTTGAGAAGCAAAGCGTATTTATATAACGTTTTTGTAGTATCAGAAGAATCACAACTAAATTATGTTCGGCGGAAAGCGAGATTTGCAATTAGTAAAATAATGAATTTTTTGTTGAGAATCAAAGCATATTATATCAATGTTTTTGGTAGTATCGAAACAATTACAACTGAAAAACGTTCGGCGGAAAGCGAGATTTGCAATTAGTAAAATAATGAATTTTTTGTTGAGAA
>CAMWIL010000075.1 GCA_947174325.1 uncultured Clostridia bacterium | reverse complement strand
TTAAAGCCATACACTACTTATAAATAGTTAAGAGTGAAAAGTGAATAGTGAAGAATTCGGGATATTTATCGCCACTACACGCCTTATTGCCGAACACATATAAAAAATTTTTGCTATTTCGATTGACAATTCTTATTTTTATTTGCTAGGTTTATTAATACAGAATTAAGAATTTGGTATTGCTTTGTTGATATTCAAATAATTATTCCCAAACAACGCAAAGGAAGCAATACCGATGATCACTATTAGTTACGAAGAACTTTTCACTTTTGAAAATCTCTATAAGGCGCACCTCAAAAGCCGTTGCGCCAGACGAACGAAAAAGCCCATAGTAAAATTTGAAATCGATATGCTTTCCCACTTATACGACATTTACTACAAGCTCAACAGCGGTAAATTCAAATTCGGAAGGTATCATACTTTTTACGTCAGAGAGCCGAAATTAAGAGAAATTCAAAATATGAAGTATGCCGACAGAATAGTTCAGCGAACGATCTGCGACAATATGCTTGCTCCGTACTTTTCGACAAAGGTCATTTATGACAACTGCGTATGTCAAAAAGGAAAAGGATTGCATTTTGCTTTGGAAAGATTTGAAAAGATGTTGAGAAAACAAATAGACAAGTTCGGCGTCAACTGCTATTTTCTCAAATGCGACATACTCAAATACTTTGCGTGTATCCCACACGACAATTTGAAAAAGAAAATACTTCCCCACTTTGAAGACGAAAAGATCAAAAAACTGATATGCGATATTATCGACGGCTACCACACCAAAAGCGATTTTTTGGCTAAGTACGGCGTAGAGCCTTTGGGCGCAGGCGAAAGGACGGAGCGCGGCGTGCCGATAGGCAATCAGACCAGCCAAATTTTCGGTATGTACTATTTGGATACTATCGACAGACTTATAAAAGAAAAATTGAGAATAAAGACGTATTCTCGATATATGGACGACTTCGTTATGGCGCATCCCGATCTCGAATATCTCAAAAAAGTCCTCAACATATTGCATTTGGCTTGCTCAGACATAGGACTTGCTCTCAATGCAAAAACGCAGATATTCCCTTTCAAAAACGGCATAACTTATTTAGGTTATCACTACAAAATCACTGAAAACGGCAAGATAATCAAGACGGTCAAAAAGACGACCAAGCGACGATTCCGGCAAAAGACTTCATTGCTGAAAAAGGCGTATATCGAAGGGCTTATAGACTATAAGAGATTGCAACAATCCTCGTCTTCGATACTGGGACATCTATCGCATGCAAAAAGCGTAAAATTCACAAGAGAACTGAAAATAAAACTCGACGTCGACGCGCTGAATAAAAAGCGCGAAGAGGAATTAAAAAACAACTTACAAACGTTTACAGAGGAAATGACAAATGAGCGAGAATATCAAATTTATCAATGATCAAATTGCGCAAGAACTCAACTGCGAATATTATAGAAAAGATATGGAAAGGGGAAAAAAGAAAGTCGCATCTTCGACCAACGGCAATGCCGACTCCCCTGCTTTGCCTGCTCAAAGCGATATAAAACCTAAATACCGCATTGTAGATTTCGATACTCCGAGAGATAAGGAAATGGCGGTCTTTACGTTGGCGAAAAAATTGAGCGAGTATTTATTCGTCATTACAGAAAAGTCGCCAAAAAAACTGCGTTGGAGCATAATAGGACGGTTGCAAAACAATTCGGTAGAGCTGATAGAAAATTTGTATAGAGCCAATTTCGAACACTTTGAAGTGAGAGAAAAATTTCAAAAAGAAGCGCTTGTCAAATTGAGCCTTACCGATTATTACAGCGAGACGGCTTTCCAGATGAAAGCTATCACTCTCAAACAAGTCAAGATCATCGCCACCCAAACGGCGGAGATCAAAAAAATGCTAATCGGATGGATCAAGTCAAATAAATTGCCGCGCAATTATTGATTTTGATAATTCATCACGATATAATACCTTTAAGGGCTCAAAGCCACTCCTATCGGGAGGAACGCATTCCTGGCTGCGTTCGGCGAATAATAATAACTACTCAATCGCCAAAACGCTCTTAGCTGACGGATCTAATAACAATAATCCATCAACCACCGACTCGTTTGCTGTTCGGCCCGCGCTTCACTCCACCGCTTAAATGCGGTTTTTACTTTCCCGATTTCGACTTATCAAGGTATGTCGAACTGTGAACGGAGATGAAGGGGCTTTCTGTCCTGCCATCTCGCGATTGCGAATGGTAAATCTTACGTCCGACCATATTCAACGGCGATCTTTTGAATTCTACGGTCGGACGGCACTTATGCGCTTCCCCTCTTTAATTTCTGTGCAATCTTCTGCTTTCGGAGAAGAAGTCTTGATCGGCTTCATTGACGTAATCGCCTATGTTTAGCTCCTTGCTCATAAGCGTTACGAGTTCTTCCTCAAACTCGCGCAATTTACCTCTTACGCCGTCGCGTTGAGATTTGTCTATCACGTTGACGTTTGCTTTGCAATAGGATTCCCATTTGCTTGAAAATACTTTTAATCTTTCACCCTCCAACGCGAATTTGACTTTGGACGAATACTCTATGTTTTTTGCCTTATCGATCGCTTGCGTAAGGGCAAGGTTGATATTGTCCTGCTCTCTTTTTAGCGAATCGACTTTGCGCATAAGTTCTTGATTTTCTCTCGTCAATCCCTCTACTCTGTCTCTGAGTCCCAAAATCGTCTTTTCGTACTTATCCGTCTGCGTCTTTATATACTCCTGTACTTGATTTTTGTCATAGCCTTTTCTTGATATTGAAAAATTCATTTTTCGCTCCTTATATATGGTAATTATAACTTGTATCTTAATAATTTAGGTCGTTCTACTTCATACGTATTCCCATTCTTTGCGGAAAAGATAATTTTTAATTCTGCCTATCTGCCTTCCCGCCGAACACCTTAATTATAAACCAAAAAAGGGCTACCGCCGTTGACGATAACCCGTTTTTTTGTCTATTATTGTTGAAAAAATACGCTTACGCTATTTGCCCGATTTATTGGCTTTGATAAGACTTTGTTTGAGGTCGTAAAGTTTTTGCGACAAGTCTACTTTATACAGATGCGGATTCAGCATTCTCTTGTACTCGTTCCAAAACTCGCCGTAACTTTGTTTGTGATATTTTGCGATCTCTTTGACCGTCGGCAGATCGTAGACGAGTTTTCCGTCTTTTATGATCTGTCTGCCCAGTTCTTTGACGTAGAAGTTGGTGATCTTCTTTCTCTTCCAAGCAAAATCGGGATGGAAAATTTCAAGCTCGGACAAGCCGTCAAAACTCTCCTCTTGCAATGCTATCAAGTCGGCGATCGCCTTATCGGTATTCTTGTCGTAAAGTCTGATTATCTTCTTAAAGCCGGGATTTGTGATCTTGGCAGGCGTATCGCTCATCTTCATTTTTGGCACGAGAACGCCGTCTATCTCTATCCCTGCAAGCTTATATACGCCGCCGAGCGACGGGCAATCCATACTGGTGATAAGTTTTGTACCTATGCCCCACGTGTCTATACAAGCGTTTTGAGTAGCCAAAGACTGCAAGATGTTTTCGTCTATATCTCCGCTTGCGCATATCTTTGCATTTTCAAAGCCTGCTTCGTCGAGCATTTTTCTTGCTTCGCGCGATAAGTACGCCAAATCTCCGCTGTCAAGACGGATACCGATAGGTTCGTGACCTTTGGCTCTCAATTCCTTGAACACCTTTATTGCGTTTGGCACGCCGCTGCCCAAAGTGTCGTAAGTGTCGCAAAGCAACAAACATTTATCAGGATATATTTCCGCGTAGGCTCTAAACGCGTCAAGCTCGCTTGGGAAGCTCATTACCCAACTGTGAGCGTGAGTGCCCGATACAGGCACGTCAAACATCTTGCCTGCAAGCACGTTGGACGTCGACTGACATCCTGCGATCATTGCCGCTCTTGCTCCGTAGATACCCGCGTCAGGACCTTGCGCTCTGCGCAAACCGAATTCTGCGACTGCTCCGCCCTTTGCCGCGTAAACTACTTTTGCCGCTTTCGTCGCAATCAGCGTCTGATGATTGAGAATACAAAGTATTGCAGTCTCGATAAACTGCGCTTCGAACATTCTCGCTTTTACAGTAAGAATAGGTTCTTGCGGGAATACGACAGTACCTTCGGGTACTGCGTAAATATCGCCGGTGAATTTGAAATTTTTCAGAAGGGTCAAAAAATCCTCGTCAAAAGTGTTGAGCGAACGCAAATATTCGATATCTTCGTCGTCAAATCTAAGACCGAGTACGTAGTCTACCACCTGCTCCAATCCGCAAGCGATCGCATAATTGTTGCCGACACCTCTATAAAAAACATCAAATACCGCGACTTCGTTCATTTGCTTGTTTTTGCTGTAACCGTACATCATCGTCAGCTGATACAAGTCTGTAAGTAAAGTTAGGTTTCTCATTATAACTCCTATTTTGATATTTGAATTCTAAAACTCTTGCGAGTTTCAGTGAGGTTGGACGGCTTGTCCATGACCCATTTACTGCCCTACGTTTTTTCGCTAGTATAAATATAGCGACATTTATTGAAATTTGTCAATTTATTGTCGCAAATATTATCAATATATTTTATTCTAATTCCAATGTCGTTCTGTTTTTCGGCGGTATTTTCCGTCATTTTTCCGTTTGAGTCGTTTACCGCGCCCGTCGCCGACTAATGATCAGCCTTCGCCCTTATCCTTGTCTTTTACTTCCTCGTCTATTACTTGCATTTCGACGTTTTTATCAGCGTCGCCATCTTCGCCGCGCGCTATCGCTACCGCTTGGGCTACGGCTTTTTCTTGCAACGCGTCCCGTCTTTGTTGACATAGATTTTCAAACCATTTCGTTTCCAACCTTACTTTCCCAAACTGGAACAAAATCTGCAACACGAGCGTAACGGCGCACATTACGTAACATATCAACTGCACTGTCTTTATTCCCGTATTGCCGATAGTCTGCGTATCCGAGCCTTTGAGGAATTCAAGCGTTCCTCTTACCAAACCGTACCACATCAAATAAAACAAAGAGAACGTGCCGACTTTAAGAGGCTTTTTAGGCAAAAAGAACATCAAAAGCGCAATTATCAAACCTATTGCGTTGAGTACGCCCTCATAGAAAAACGAAGCGTAATGCCAAGCTCTGTGACTATCAATATATACCGCAAACGGGAAATGTTGCAATGCGGGATTTGTTACTTCTACTCCGTAAAGTTCCTGATTGAAATAGTTGCCCCATCTGCCGATAATCTGCCCGACCAAAAGCGCGATGACTACGCAATCGGCTACGCGCATCAAAGAATATTTTTTATTGCGCAGACAACAAAACAGTATTCCCAACGCTCCGCCGAATATTCCGCCGATAATTGTCAAACCGCCTCCGCGTATGTCTATACAGTCCAAAAATCCTTGCCACGTCTTCAACGTGTACTCGTCGCCAAGTCTCGGCACGACGTAAAAGATACGGCAGAAGATCACCGCCATAGGCACTACCCATATAAACAGTTCGAGAGAAAAGTCCAGATCTATACCTCTTTTGTTCGCAAGCAATAGATAAAGCGCAAAGCTCAATATAATTCCGAACGTGATCATCAATGCGTATTTGTATATCTCAAATCCGCCGGGTAGCACTATCGCTACGTTGTCTTTTGCCGTCAATATATCCAACAACATTTATATCCTCAATCAAACACTTTGCAAGTGCCTTCGTTGCGTACGCCTATAACAAACACGTTGTCTTTACCGAACACAGAACGCATTTTTTCAACGTAATTGTCGCGTTTATTCTTATCAACGTAAGCAATTATCGTACCTGCGAATCCGCCGCCGTGAACTCTGACCGCCTTTACTCCGTCAATCTTCTTGCTGAGATTGATTGCGAGCGGTATTCTTTGGACAATATCGCCGAGCGGATAACAGTTTTGCAACATCAAGTAAGAACTCGCTCCTGACTCGTTGATAGCGGCGCAAAACTTCTTTTCGTTTGCATTCTTTACTGCCTTTGCGCACGCGTCAACTCGCTTATTCTCATCAAAATAGTGCATAGCGCGCAATATTGCCCTGCCTGACACGTTTTCTTGAATATTTTCTATATTTTCATAAAAAGCTTTCTCGTTGACTTCGCGTAGTTTCTTTTTTCCGAAAACGTTGGCGACGCCTTCCATTTCCTCGCGGATAGCGGCGTACTGTTCTGTCAAATCGCTATGATCTCCGCCTGTATTCGTAAGCACGATATCCATTCCGTCAAAATTCCAATCAATAGTTTGAATTTTGAGATTTTTGATAGATTTGAAATCTATAAAGCTCACGCCGCCAAGCGAAATCGCGCTTTGATCGAGCAATCCGCACGGCTTGCCGAAATATACGTTCTCGGCAAACTGCGAAGCCCTGGCTTTCGTGACCTTATCTATCTTGCCGTCATTGAACATAACGTTGAGGATCTCGCAAATAAGTACTTCAAAACACGCCGAAGAAGAAACTCCCGCGCCTCTAAATACGTCGCTCGTCGTCGTAGCGCAAAAACCGCCTATATTCAAACCGCGCTTTTTAAAATAAGAGCATACTCCTCTTACCAAAGCGACTGCGTTGCCGTATTCCTCTTTTCTTGCTTCCAAATCGTTCAATTTCACTTCGACAGGAGAAAAGCCTATCGATTCTACCACGATCTTATCCTCGCATGGAGTCACGCAAGCTATCGTGTCCACGCTGATGGAAGCGCAAAGTACCTTGCCATTGTTGTGATCGGTGTGATTTCCGCAGACTTCTATTCTGCCGGGCGAGGAATAAAACGCTCCGCCCTCTCCATATTTTGCGCTGTGCTTGTCATATATCTCGCGGTATCTTCCCACTTGATAATCAAACTTATCTTCGCCGTAAAGCAATTTTACCATTTGAGCGAAATCATTGTTCTTATCGAGATCGTTAATAAATTTTCTGTCTGCCATAATCTTCTCCGTCTGCGTCGCAAAATTTTGTTTCTATCATAATAATTTACGCGCGTTTATTCTAAATTAGTATAACATAATAATATGCCCTTGTAAATACTTTTTTTCTCATACAATTTATTTAACTTTTAGCTCAAACATATCTTCAACAAACTATTGCAAAGTGTCTGAAAATGCTTTATAATGTGTATATTAAAAGCAAATTTTCAAAGTAAAATTTATTGAACAAGGTTCAAACCTTATGATTGTTGAACAAAGTTCAATTATTCAACGGTGAAAAAATCCAATTTAGATATAGAGGTAATAT
>CAMWIL010000074.1 GCA_947174325.1 uncultured Clostridia bacterium | reverse complement strand
TTTAAGATATAATTATTATGAAAAAATGCCGTAAAATCGGCTAATTTTAGAGAAAATTTGACAGTCAGTAAAAGTACACTTTTCTTGGAATTATGTAATAAAATAATGAAATTAGAATATTATTGGCTAAATGTATAATGTGATAAATTAAAAATATAGGCTGCAAATAATCTTGCTCATCCAAATATGCTTACAGCCTTCGTCAAAGTCATATTCGCCTGTTGATATATAGCCGAGTTTTGCATAAAAGCCTTCGGCGCTCAACTGCGCGTGAATTCTTATCTCACGTCCGCCGATTGTCTTGATATGTTCTTCTGCCTCTTGCAACATTTCTCTGCCGATATTGCGTCCTCTGTATTCTTTTGTTACGGCAATTCTATCGATAAGATAATAATCGTCCTGCTTAAAAAAACGGCAGGTCGCAACGGCTTTCTCTCCATCAAACGCCATAATATGCGTAGCAAAGTTATCTACGCTGTCGAATTCCTCTCGAAAGCCTTGTTCTTCTACAAATACTTTTTCTCTTATCTCTTTCGCTTGTTTAGGCAAGCGATCAAATTGTCTGTACTGCATACTTTACCTTTTGCTGAGCGCCTTTATTTTTTCTCGCAACTTTGCGCTGTTGTATCTTTTATTAAGTCGCCAAGTCCAGTTGTCGCCTGTCGTAGACGGCGCGTTTATTCGTCCTTCCTTGCCCAAGCCTAAATAATCCGCCATAGGAATGATAGCTCTTTCGGCTTTTGTCAACATCGCCGTTCTTATAAGACAGTCGCAAAGATCCTCGCCTTTTTTAGGTTTGCACACTTTTATAAACAAATCTTTCTCTCTATCGCTTATTTCGTCTAGCCATTGCGGAGTCGTCATATTATCGTGAGTACCCGTGTATACGATACAGTTTGACGATTTAATATTTTTTGGCAAATAATCGCTGTTTTCGTCGCCGAACGCAAATTGCAAAACTTTCATACCCGGATATCCCGTCTTATGAAGCAGTCTTCTTACGTCGGGCGTTATTACGCCAAGATCTTCGGCTATTATTTTCGCTCCCGGCAACTGCCTATTCAGTTCTTCAAAAAACGCGCTTCCGATACCTTTCAGCCACTCGCCTTTCTTTGCCGTCTTCTCGCCTTTCTTGACGACGTAGTAACCTGCAAATCCCCTAAAGTGATCTATCCTTATCACGTCATAGAGTTTGTACGCTACTTTTAATCTGTCTATCCACCAAGAGAATTTATCTCTTTTCATTCTCTTCCAGTCATAAATGGGATTGCCCCAAAGTTGTCCGTCCTCGGAAAACAGATCGGGCGGAACGCCTGCGACCAAAGTCGGCGACAGATCTTTGTCAAGAAGATAATTCTGAGGATTAGACCACACGTCCGCGCTGTCGTAAGCTACGTATATCGGCATATCTCCGATGATCTCTATGCCTTTTGAATTAGCGTACTTTTTCAACTTAGCGTATTGTCTGAAAAATTCATACTGCGCAAAATACCAAAACTCCATACTTCCGGCATATTTTCTGCGCAGCGCGGGCAAGTTCTTACGGAACTTTTCCTCATCCGTCCACTCGCTCCACTTGGAATTATTGTTATACTCTTTTATAGACATAAAAAGCGCGTAATCATCCAACCAGAATTTATTTTCTTTCTTAAACTCGATATACTCCTTAGCGTTGATATTGAATTTTTCAAAAGCTTTTTTGAGCAAGAACAATCTGCTTTCAAATAAATATCCGTAATCTATTCTTTGGCTTTCTCTCACAAATCCTTCGGCAAACTCTTTGTCCAGCAATCCGTCCTTGACTAAGATATCTACGTCTATAAAATAATGATTGCCTGCAAACGCCGACGGCGACTGATAAGGAGAATCTCCATAGATCGTAGGGTTGAGAGGAAGGACCTGCCAAAAGCTCTGTCCGCAGTCTTTCAAAAAATCAATAAATTTATATGCTGTCTTGCCTAAACTGCCAATCGAATACTTAGACGGCAATGAAAATATCGGCAAAAGTATTCCCGCTTTCTTTTCGCTCATAACTTGTCCTTTTTTGTTTTATCAAACGTCAGCCTAGTCGGAATTATAGTACGCTTTACTATCTATTCAGCCGCTTCCCGTTTGAACGTGGATCATTCCTTATATATTAATAATATAAATAATATTATTTAATCAATATTATTTTACAACATATTCGTCGCGTTTGCAACACGCTTTATTTGCATTTATTCGTTGCAAGTGATATAATTTGCTTAATCAAGGAGTGAAAAGTATGCCGTACAATGTTTATTTGAAAAAGAACGAAGAAAAACGAATTGTCGCAGGACATCCGTGGGTATACGCCAATGAAGTCGCGCGAATCAAGGGCAAGGACAAAAACGGGTCTCTCGCAACCGTTTACGACTTCAACGGAAGATATATCGGCAAAGGCTATATCAATCATCTTTCCAAAATTCTAGTACGCATTTTCATTAGGGACGAATCTATTCCCGATTATGATTATTACTACAACGCTATCAAGAAAGCCAACGACTACCGTATTTCTTTGGGTATGGACAACTGCTACCGCGCCGTTTTTGCCGAAAGCGACAATCTGCCCGCGCTGATCGTAGACAAATACGCTGACGTATTGAGCGTGCAGTTGCTGTCTTTGGGAATAGAAAAAAATAAGGATCTTATAATCAAAGCCTTGATAGACGTCTTTTCACCGCGAGGTATTTATGAGCGAAGCGACGCGCTTGTCCGAGAAAAAGAAGGCTTGCCCTTGCGCAAAGGTAAGATCTACGGCGATTTTGACACAAAAGTCGTTGTTGAAGAAAACGGATTGAAAATGCTCGTCGATCTAGAAAACGGACAAAAGACGGGATACTTTCTAGACCAAAAGGAAAACCGATTTGCCTTGCGCAGATATTCGAAAGGTAAAAACGTGCTTGACTGTTTTTGTAATTCGGGCGGGTTCTCTCTCAATGCCGCCGCAGCAGGCGCAAATGAGGTTATCGCTTTGGATATTTCCCAACAAGCGCTTTGCGACGTAAGACAAAACGCTACGCTAAACAACCTGACAAATATAACGACTTTGCAAGGCGACGTATTCGAAGCGCTTCGTCAGTTCAAAAGAGAAGGCAAAACCTTTGACACGATCGTACTCGACCCGCCTGCTTTTTGCAAAAGCGCAAGCGAAGTGAAGAACGCTTATAAAGGTTACAAAGACATCAATATACTGGGAATGAAACTCGTCAACAGCGGCGGCTATCTAATATCTTCGTCTTGCTCTCACTATATGACTTTCCCGTTATTTCAAAATATGCTCTGCGACGCGGCAAGAGAAAGCGGCAGAAAGGTACGTATTCTAGAAATTCGCACACAGTCGCCCGATCACCCGTCTATGCTTTCAACAGACGAAAGCTTATATCTTAAATTCTTTGTATTGCAGGTGACGTAACCTAAAGTACAAACCATTAAACATTAAACCAAACGTAGAATAAAAGACGCAAATTTAAAGCAATAAACAAAATCGAAAGCAGGCGTTATGCTTGCTTTCGATTTATAGTTTCCGTACTGTCTTTTTAAAAAATTAGTCTTCGTCTGCCACAACGATTGCATCAGCAGCAGTCTTAGCGATAGACTTCATACCGACCTTGCAAGCGTCTTTGGAAAGATATCCGTCATTAGGCGTACATACGATCTGACCGTTGGATGCCAAAAGCTGGAATCTGTATTCACCTCTAGCGTCCAAATAGATGATCCACTTCGGACATTTCTGCTCAACAACTCTAACCAAAGTACGGTCTTCTATAGGAGCCGTCTCTGCATTTTTGATAACGCTGTTGATACCGGTCTTCAACGAACTGAGCGAAGAATACGTGCCTCCGTTTGTCGCAATAACTTTATGATTAGCGGCATACAATTTGTAAACGTAATTACCCTTTTCTGTCTTTCTGTAAACAAATTTGCCTCTTCTTTGATTGTCTTCCATTTGTCTTCCTCCTGATCCTAATCTATTTATTCAGAATTTATACTTTTTGTTACATTTGCATTCTAGGCTTGATTTTGACCAATTCCCCTGTCAAAACACGCCAAAAAACGCGTGGCGCAAGGCTTCCACACCTTTACTAACATTAGTTTAACACAAAATTTTCTTAAATTCAATGAGAATAGCAAAAATTTTGCATAAATTTTATTTACTTTTTTGATTTCACACAATTGTAACACTTTTTGTCATTAAAGTTCATACCAATTTGACTTTGAGCAATATCGATTTGTTATTTTTCGTCCTTTCCCGACAAATTGGTATACGGGATCGACAAAAAGTTATGCCCCATCAATAGCGTCTTTACAATTTGTCTTTACAAATATGGAAAAATATTTTGACATCCCCCAAAAAATATGCTATTATACTTTATGCAATAGTCAAATAAAAATTTACTTTGGAGAAATACCCAAGAGGCCGAAGGGGCTCCCCTGCTAAGGGAGTAGTACGTGAAAGCGTAGCGAGGGTTCAAATCCCTCTTTCTCCGCCACAGCTAAGAAGTTGCTTCTTAGCGAGAAATAAAAAGTGAGATGACACCCATCTCACTTTTTCTATTCCCTGCTTTTGTGGCAACTTCTTTTTGTAGTTACCAAATCAGGCTACCGAATTCGTGACGTTCGCTCAGCTCACTATTCCGTCACTACGTTCCTTACAAATCCCTCTTTCTCCGCCATAAAAACCTAAATCGAACTCTTGGTTTAGGTTTTTTATATAATATTCACGAAAGAGGTAGTCATGAATAACACTGTATAGGAAAAAAATAACATGAATAAAAAAAGTATTCACTATACAAAACGTCGCCCCTTGCGATGCGACATTTTGTTATGTTCTTAAAATGAGAAGTGGATAAGAACATAAATCTATGAGAACTGTCTTTATTTATCCTGTATGCAATCTATTGGCTTTTTCTTGGATAATCTATATATTGGTATTAGGCTTGACAATACCGCCGTCACTACACTTATCAACATAACTATCGCTATTTGTCTTACGCCGAAATTCAGTATCGTAAACTGTACTGCAAACTTCCCTTGCAAGTATTTATTTATTCCCAACGTCGCTCCTAGCGCTACGAAAATTGATAATATGCCGTTTATCAACGCCATTATTATACTCTCGTTGACAAATATAGAAAATACGTCGCTCGTCTTTGCGCCAAGCGCTCGCAATATTCCTATATCTCGCTTGCGGTTGCTGATAGACGTAGCAATATAATTTGACATCAACAATATTGAAAACAATGCTACTCCTATGCCTACTAAGATCATTATTAACTTTATGGCATACACAATTATGTTTATCCTATACAAAATATATGAGGCATTGTTATTTATTCTTAGATTTCTTACACCATTATCTCCTAAATGCAAATCAATCAATGCAAGTAATTCATTTTTTTCCAATGGTGTTGAAACTAATGCAAAATTATAAATTACCTCTTGCAAGTTTTCAGCCCTATTATACAAAGCATTATTGAATACTACTGTATCTCCGTTTTCCAGCTCGGGATAGTCTGTACGCGGAACATATATTCCTACTATACTCCAATATTCATAATTACTAGGCAACACTTTATATGTATCAATATCGTTAGCATTCCAATTTATGTTATTGGTATTTATTACATCAACGTTACCAAGAGCAATCTTGCCCTGAACATATAATCTGTCACCGTCGATTTCTATTATTGTTTTTCCATTAGGTAAACCTGTTATGTTACTATTATAACCCCCATCCATATCTACATAAATAGGATTTTGAGGTGTCCCAATATTTTCATGTACACTGTCTATTTTCAAATATCCGGCATATGCCAATCTCCAATGTGCTTCATTCATCAAATCAAAATCGTACTCTAAAAGCGAGGAGTCAATTTTTAGTTCAGAACCATTGATATACCAAAAACATGTTTCCAAAGCCCAAACTCCCTTTTCTTTAATATAATTCTTAAACAGGTCTAGCTTATTTATATCTATACGTTCTGCTTCTTCTAAACATGCTAGATACTGTTGTAACCCTCTAGTTAAATCAAAAAAACTAACATCTTCTACAGTAACTATTCCGTCAAAATACTCACTTTTATAGTGCTTATATATTAAACTGCTCTCATAGTCAGTTCCAAGTAACTTTACTCCTAGATTGAGACCTACAACAATTTCATTGTCTTGCAATGACGTCCTCTCTTTACCGTCAAGCCAATATATTCCAGCAGTTTTATCCAAATCCTTGTCCGAAGCAACGACTTTAAAACTACCGCTAGAATACGAATACTGAAATTTGCCTTTCATTGGCCTTCCAAAACTATCCCAAGAAGTCATATCAACTTTATGAGATTCAACAACTCTTTGATAAAAAATGGGGGAAATAAAGCCAAGCGAATGATATCCAAACTTAAAATACTCCTCACATTCTCTGAAAAACAAGGTTTTTTCTTCACTTCGCGAAGTCGTCATCGTAGACGGTTTCAATGACTCATACTTACCTTGCGGATCAGCTTTTGTGTCCACAATGCCTACTATTTTAAACTCTTGACCATCTAAATCAATATAGTATTCTCCATCAACAAAATCTTTTGCTGTTCTATTTTTATTGGGAATAACGTCTTTTGATACTTTATCCGGTCGCTCAGGCTGAGCAATTTTTAATATTATACCCGCAATATTTATTTGCTCCAAAATATATTGAGTCAAAATTATTTCGTTTTCTTTAGCAGGCAACTCTCCAGTCAATTCAAATCCTTGACTGTCAAAAAACTCTTTGCTTGCAGGTATAAAACCATATAAACACTTACTATAATAAATTGAATTGTCACTGCCAGATAGTTCTTGTTCAGACAAGAATCCATTTATTTTGGTCTCTCCTTTATTGTTGAGATACGTAGCGCCTATAACATTTTGACTACTTATTGAATTTAACTTAATCAAATCTTCCTCAGAAACTCCGTTTAAATCACAATCCCCGCCATCAATATCTTTTGTTGTGGTGGTAAATGCCAAATGCTTATACTCGTCGTCAGTATAAGCATTAACTAAAACTTTTCGAGAATTAAAAGCATTAATTACGTCAACAACTCCAAATAAAGCAAACGTAACGAAACATAGCAGTATTGTCACTGCCAACCTTAGCGGCTTGCTCTTTATGCTGATTGCCCCCATCTTCAATGCATGTCTGTACGGCAATCGTGATTTTACAAACTTCTCTCTACCGTCATATTTTCCATTTTTATTTTTTATGTCTTGATTATCTGTCGGCTCAAACCCTTTATCCCCAATTTTGCTCACGTCGGATATAACTTCTCCGTCAGCCAACTCTATTACTCTATCTCCGTATTCTTCGGCAAACTCCCTATCATGTGATACTACTATTACCAACTTTTCGTTAGATATTTTTTTAAGAGTATCAAATATAGCTTTACCCGTGTTACTGTCCAACGCCCCAGTAGGTTCGTCTGCCATCAATATTTGAGGTTGTTTTATCAATGCTCTCGCTATTGCTACCCTCTGCTTTTGTCCGCCTGATAGTTCGTTTGGCTTTCTGTCCGCATAACCCTCTA
>CAMWIL010000073.1 GCA_947174325.1 uncultured Clostridia bacterium | reverse complement strand
ATAATAAAATCACGAGACTATAAAAAACATCTGTTTAAGAGTGTTTGTCTGGAGGGGGATATATGAAAAAATCCAAAAAGAGCAATAACGTTGACGCTTTCGAAGTCGAAGAGAAGAAAGACGAAACTTTGACTCAAGATCAACCTGCCGAATTAAATCTATCTAACGACGCTCCCGTTGCGGAGACGCCGATGAGCGATAACGTTGCGGTAAGCGAGGAAACGTCAAAGGCAGACGAAACGGCTAAACCCGAAGAAGCTGTCACGACCGAAGAAGTCAAAGCCGACGGGGAAAGCAAGAGCGAGGAAGTAGTTGCTCCTGCGCAAGAGCCCAACGTCGAAGAAGCCGAAAAAACCGATGGCGAAGAAAAGACCGAGGAGATAAAGGCTGACGACGAAAAGTCTGACAAGAAAAAATCCAAGAAAGACAAAAAGAACAAGAAGGATAAGAAAGCCGACGAAGAGCCTGTCGAAGAAGTCAAGAGCGACGAAGAGCCTAAGGCGGAAGAAGTTGTTGTTGAGGAAGATAAGTCTTCTAAGAAGAAGGGCAAGAAAGACAAGAAGTCGGCAAAGCCAGCCGACGGCGCAAAGAAGTCCGAAAAGGTCGGCGGTTACATAAAGTCATTGCTCAAATATTTCAATCTTGTTACGATATTGCCTATTACTTGTATTTTCTACGTAATATTCTTCGCGTCCGATATCGTTGACGGCGTAGCTTTCGTAGAGAGCAATAAGTTGATGGTCGTAGTAATGGTAGCGATCTTGGCTGTTATGCTTGTAATTTGGATGGTCGACAACAGGAAAAAGAGAAGAGTTTGTTCGCTAGACGCATTTTTGCTTATAAGTTTGCTGCTGTGTTTCGGTATGATTTTGCAGTGCGTAATTCTCGATCACTTCAAGACTTTTGACGTTACCGCAATAATGACTATTGCTATGACGGTATTCGTACTTGTATTTATGACTATCAGACTTTGTATGTTCAAACCCGAAGAGCAGCGCAAGGACGACGACGCGAGATACGTTGCAAAATCGCAGTTGGGATTGTATTTCAAAGTAATTTTCTCAAAGTACGCTTTATTTATTTCGACGCTGTGCGTTATGGGTATTTTATTGATACTCGTCGTTACTAAGTCCGAAATGCTTGAAAAGTTCGAGTTTGCAGCCGATAAGACTGAAAAAGTCGTTACGATGCTGTTCGCGGCTGTCGCTCTCGTGCTTATGGTAATCAGTTTGTTTATAAGAATTGTAAGAGGAAGGGCAAACATCGTTGACTGTATGCCGTATGTGTTTATCCTATTTGCAATAGGCACGTTGCTCAACTTCTTTACGAGCAAGATATATATGATGCTTTATCTTGCGATCGGCAGCGGCGTCGTAGGCGTTATTTGGCTATGCCTATGTCAGTATACTTTCTATCGAAAACTATACGACAAAAAATTCGCTCCCGCTATCGTTCACGAAACCGTGCTTTCTATCGAACCGCCCGTTGAAGAAACTGCGGTTGTCGAAGAGCCGGTTGTAGAAGAAGAACCGATAATCGAAGAGGAGCCTATCGTTGAAGAACCTGTCATTGTAGAAGAGCCGATAATCGAAGAAGAACCTATCGTTGAGGAAGAACCGATAATAGAAGAGCCCGTTGTCGTGGAGGAGCCTATCGTCGAAGAAGAGCCTGTTGTTGAAGAACAGCCTGTAGTTGAAGAGCCGGCGGTTGAGGAAACTCCTGTTGCTGTGGTTGAAGAAGTCGAGGAAGAAGACGAAGACGCAGATGAAGAAGAGGAAGAAGAGGAAGAGGTTTCTATCAAGAGCATTAGACCGAGATACGATTATACTACGAAAATGAAACTTGCGAGCGACGATCTCAAAGCTTTCTATTCGGAAATTAAGAACGAATTCTATTCTTACGGAATAAAGAGCAGAATCAGCAAGGCGAAAGAAAACTTCAACAAGGGTAGAGAGATGATCGCAAGATTCGTTATCAACGGCAAGTCGTTGAAACTCTATATGGCGCTCGATCCGACGCTTCTCGATCAAAAATACTTCCACCACAAAGATATGAGCGAGAAGAAAGCTGTTGCGGAGATACCGACTATGCTTCTTATCCGTTCCAAACAGTCTGTAAGCAGAGCAAAAGAACTCATTGCAATGCTTGCCGAAAAAGTCGAGTTGGCTAAGAAACCTAGATATAAGGAAAAAGATTTCAGCGAAGACTTGTCGGCTGAAGGATTGACGTTGACTCAAAGAAAGGGTTACGGCTACCTCATACGCAATGAGATAAAACTCGAAGACGTAGAGCTTATGACTGACGAATTCGCCGAGGTGCTTGCAGACGTATCGACCGATGAGAGCAAGTCAATGAGATTTATCAAGACGACCGTTACTCTTGCAGAGATTGCCGAGCATTTCGAAGACGAGGATATCGTTACGATCGACACTATAAGAGAATGCGGCATCGGCGCGCAAAACGCAAACTATTTGATAGTAGAAGAAAGCGAAAAGCTCAACAAGAAGTTGAAGGTCTACGTTGACGAGATCACGCCAAACGCGCTTAAAATGATCGCGCTCGCAGGCGGCGAGGTTTATAAGATCTGGCGTAAGATGTAAGTTCGATTTCGCTATTATTTAAGTAAGCAAAATTAAAAAGTAAATTCTATACAAGAAAAAATCGCCATCGCATTTAAAATGCGGCGGCGATTTTTCTTATATTTAATTGATCTAATATTATATTATTATTTATACATTGAATATTAAATTAATTAAAATTAATTATTTAGCTAATGCTTACACTACTTCGTTACTTCGTAGAAAAATAAACAAAGTATTTTCAAGCTTGATAAACAATCTTTGGCAGATAAAGCGTTATTGGCTATAAATTGTATTAAAAACAAATTTAGGTATTGAATTTGAATAAGCCGTGTGATATAATTTTAGAAGTAAGTTATTTAATATTTTTGATCAGACAAGAGGGCTTATGAGAAAAATTTTAATAATCGGCGGGGGAATCGTCGGTTGCAGTGTGGCGAGGGAACTCAGCCGTTATGACGCGCAAATCACCGTTTTGGAAAAGTTCAACGACGTTAGTTGCGGTACTACCAAAGCGAATTCAGGCATAGTTCATGCGGGATTTGACGCAAAACCCAATACTTTAAAAGCAAAATTCAATATTCTCGGAAACGCAATGTTTGACAACCTTGCGCAAGAACTGGATTTCCCGTTTAAGAGAAACGGCGCGCTAGTGCTGTGTTTTGACGAGAATGATCTGCCGAATTTGTACGAGTTGTATCACAGAGGCGTGGGAAACGGCGTCGAGGAATTGCAAACGCTTACCGGCGATCAAGTAAGAGAAATCGAACCGCACGTAAGCAAAGACGTAGTCGCGGCGCTACTTGCCAAGACTTCGGGAATAGTCAGCCCTTATGAAATGTGCGTGGCTTATGCGGAAAACGCCGCAGTCAACGGATGTAAATTTGAATTTGAGAAAAAAGTCGTATCAATAGAGAAAAAAGGCGATTTATGGCAAGTAGTTGCTCAAGACGGTAGCGTATACGAGGCGGACACGGTCATCAACTGCGCGGGAGTGCACGCTGACGACATAAACAATATGGTGTGCGATAAAAAGATAAATATCGTACCTCGAAGAGGCGAGTATATGCTCTACGACAAGACTCGCGGATATCTTGCGCAAAGGACGATTTTCCAAATGCCGAGTAAAATGGGAAAGGGCATTTTGGTCGCTCCCACTACGCACGGAAATATTATCACCGGACCGACTGCAAACGACGTTGACGATAAAGATGACGTAAATACTACTTTTGTAGGTTTAAACGAAGTGTATGAAAAATCTTTGTTAAGCGTGCCAAGTCTCAATAAAAGGTTCGTTATCACCCAATTTAGCGGAACGAGAGCTCATTCTACCGACGGAGATTTTATCATAGGCGAGAGCGATAAAAAAGGCTTTTACAACGTTGCCGGCATCGAGTCGCCCGGCTTGACGTCGGCGCCTGCGATAGCGGTATACGTCGCTGACGACGTAGCCAGAAAACTTACGTTGGAGAAGAAAAACGATTTTATACCTACAAGAAAAGGTATTCCTCATTTTGCCACTATGAGCGATAGCGAAAGACAAAAACTTATAGCAAAAAATCCGCTTTACGGAAAAGTGATTTGCAGATGCGAAGTCGTGACGGAAGGCGAGATTGTGGATTCCATAAACAGACCCGTAGGCGCGAAAGATTTTGACGGAGTAAAAAGACGTACGCGCGCCGGAATGGGTAAATGCCAGAGCGGTTTTTGTATGGAAAGCGTAATGGAGATTCTAGCGAGAGAATTGGGTATCCCGTTTGAGGAAGTCCTGAAAAATCAAAACGGTAAGATAGTAATAGGCAAAGTCAAAAATAATTGATCGCGATTCGAGGTGGAGAATATGATAGAAAAAAATCTTGTGATTATAGGCGGAGGTCCTGCGGGACTGGCAGCGGCGAAAAGCGCATATGACAACGGCGAGCGCGATATTCTTATTTTGGAACGCGATAACGTACTTGGCGGAATTCTAAATCAGTGCATACATAACGGATTTGGACTGCATACGTTTAAGGAAGAATTGACGGGACCGGAATATGCGAGCAGATATATAGACGAAGTCGTCAAGAGGGAAATAGAATACAAACTTGAAACGACAGTTCTCAAAGTGAGCAACGATAAAGTAGTTACCGCAGTAAACGAGAATGACGGATTGATGAAGATACAGGCAAAAGCGGTGATCTTCGCTTGCGGTTGCAGAGAACGTCCAAGAGGCGGTATCAACGTTGCGGGAAGTAGATGCGCGGGGATTTTCTCTGCGGGAACAGCGCAGAAACTTATCAACATAGACGGATATATGCCGGGCAAAGAAGTCGTTATTCTCGGCAGCGGAGATATAGGACTGATAATGGCAAGGCGAATGACGTTTGAGGGCGCGAAAGTAAAAGCGGTCGTGGAACTAATGCCGTTTTCGTCGGGACTCAACAGAAATATCGTGCAGTGTATCAAAGACTTTGATATACCATTGCTGTTCTCTCACACGGTAGTGGATATCAAAGGCGAGGGAAGACTGTCAAGCGTGGTTATCGCAGAAGTAGACAGCAAGCTTCAACCGATAATGTCTACGGCGCAGGAGATACCTTGCGATACTTTGCTTTTGAGCATAGGTCTTATACCTCAAAACGAACTTGCCACAGGCGCTGAGGTATTGCTTTCTCCTGTCACTGGCGGAGCGGTTGTTGACGAGAATATGATGACTTCCGTAGCCGGCGTATTTGAATGCGGAAACGTCCTTCACGTTCACGACCTCGTAGACTTCGTAAGCAAAGAGAGCGAAGAGGCGGGCAAGAGCGCCGCGGAATATATCAAAAGCCAAACGGTCAATAGAGATTACGTCGAGGTGATCGGTACGGACGGAGTAAGATACGTCGTACCTCAACGTCTTTCAAAGACCTGCGCTTTGGATAAATTGCAGTTGAAAATGCGCGTTGGCAACGTATTCAAAAACGTAAGACTTGTAGTGGAAATCGACGGCGAAGAGATATATTCCAAGAAAAAACAGATAGTTACGCCGGGCGAAATGGAATCGATCGTCTTGAACAGAGAACAAATCGAAAAAGCGGTCAAGGGCGAGCAAATGCAAGTTACGCTCAAGGGGGAATGAGTATGAAAGAAATGATATGTATATGCTGTCCGATGGGGTGTAGGCTCAGTGTTGACGATAGCGATATAAACGATATTAAAGTCAGCGGAAACACTTGTCCAAGAGGCGCAAAATATGCGCGCGACGAAGTTGTCTGCCCAAAGAGAATGGTCACTTCTGTGGCTACTGTCGATGGCGGAACAATCGGAATGGTAAGCGTCAAGACTTCCGACAGTATACCCAAGGATAAGATGTTTGAAGCGCTCAAACTTCTCAACGGCGTGACGATACCTGCGCCGGTAAGCAAAGGACAGGTAATAGTCTCTGATATTTTGGGATTGGGAGTAGATTTTGTGGCGACAAAAGACGTGCCGAAAAAGATACCTGCAAAATACATAATTTCGCTAGATCAAGGCACTACGTCGTCAAGGGCTATAGTATTTGACAAAAAGGGCAATATCGTAGCGTCTGCGCAGAAAGAATTCAAGCAGATATATCCCCAAGCAGGTTGGGTAGAGCACGACCCGGAAGAGATTTGGAACAGTCAAATCGAAGTATTCAAACACGCTGTGGAGAAGAGCCGAATATCTCTTGGTTGCGTTACTGCTATAGGAATTACCAACCAGCGCGAAACAACCGTAGTATGGGATAAAAACACAGGAAAACCGATATATAACGCTATCGTCTGGCAATGCAGACGCACGGCGGAATATTGCGATAAATTAAAAAGCCAAGGCTACGACGAAATCATATTCAATAAGACGGGATTGACTGTCGACGCATATTTTTCGGCTACCAAATTAAAGTGGATATTAGACAACGTAGACGGCGCGAGAGACAGAGCGGAGAAAGGCGAATTGCTTTTCGGTACTATTGATACGTATCTTATGTGGAAACTTTCAGGCGGAAAGATCCACGCGACTGACTATACCAACGCTTCGCGTACGATGATGTACAATATCAAGACGTTGGAGTGGGATAAAGAGTTGTTGAAACTTTATAATATACCGGAAATTATGTTGCCGAAAGTTTATCCGTCAAGTTATGAATTTGGAAAATGCGACGCGGACGTAGTAGGTAAAGAAATACCTATTTGCGGCGTTGCCGGCGATCAGCAATCCGCTCTTTTCGGACATCTTTGCGTGACAAAAGGCAGCGTTAAAAATACTTACGGAACGGGCTGTTTTACCCTTATGAATACGGGTAAGGAATTCGTCACTTCCAAGCGCGGTTTGATCACTACGCTCGGCGCAAGTATGGAAGACGGCAGACCGCAATACGTGCTTGAAGGCAGCGTCTTTGTCGGCGGAGCGGTTTTGCAATGGCTTAGAGACGAATTATGTATGATAAAGTCGGCAAAAGAGGCTGATACGATTTCCGAGACGGTAGAAGATACCAACGGCGTTTATATCGTTCCGGCTTTTGTAGGCTTGGGCGCGCCTCACTGGGACGCTAAGGCTAGAGGTACGATCACGGGCTTGACGAGAGGCACGAAAAAAGCGCATTTCGTACGCGCCGGACTTGAATCTATTGCCTATCAAGTATTTGACGTAGTTCACGCTATGGAAAGCGATATTGGTTATAAGATTTCTTCTCTGGCGGTAGACGGCGGAGCAAGCGTATCGAATATACTTATGCAGTTCCAAGCAGATTTATTGCAAGCGGAAGTAAAACGTCCTCTTGTCACGGAAACTACCGCGCTAGGCGTGTGCTATTTGGCAGGTTTGCAAGCTGGCGTTTGGAACGATATTGAAGAGCTGAGAAGCGAAATAAGCGACGGAGTATCGTTTGTTCCGCAAATGGACGAAGATAAGAGATACAAACTTTTACTCGGCTGGGAAGAAAGCGTAGCAAGGACGAAACGTAGATAGTATGTTCGGCGGAAGGGGATTTGCGAAATTAAAATGCGCCTTTTCCGCCGATTAAACGTTTTGACCTCATCAAGAATAAATATCCTCACTTCTTCACTTTTCACTATTAACTTTTCACTCTTCACTATTTATTGGTGGTGTATGGCTTATAAGTGTATTTTGCAATTATTTAAGC
>CAMWIL010000072.1 GCA_947174325.1 uncultured Clostridia bacterium | reverse complement strand
CACTAATATTTACTCCTTGTATTTAATAATTAACATTTTGTATAAATTTTATATCCTACATATATCATATTGAAAATGGATGCACAATGCCATCATATTTTCGTTCTCTTGATAATTGTTTCTCTTGTTTGCTCATAAGTAAAATATCTATTAAAAACGAGACTAAGGCTCCTATATTGATTAACTGTAGCATAGTGTTTGGAAGCTCAACATAAGCCATCAATAACATTAGGAAAACAAGTATCATATTTACAATTATACTCAATATGCTCGTAGTATAGTCAAAAAAACCACTTGTTGGGAATTGCTTCCTGTCGTTTTCATTAACTATGCTTCGCAAAATGGATTCATGCTCAGTTAAAGCCAATATTATGAAACATATATAGTTAAAAGTCCATCCAAAATACAGAGTACTAACTACCTCCCATAAGAATGCTTCATCTTTGGCAACCGTTTCTATATTTATAAATGATTTTGAAGCCATAACACTTATAAATGTTGCAATAATAGTAAAAAATAATGTTACTGTACAAGTTGAAGACAAATTCGCATGCAATAAATGATTTGATAAGTAAGACCAAACATCTTTAACGACATTCTTGACTTTGTACATATTATTTTTATTCATTTTATCCCTCTTTTGTATAATAGCTTATCCATCATAACATAACTTAATGGTATTGTCAACTGTTTTCTCTATATTTTTAATATTTCATATTTAATATATCATACCTCACAGATAAAATCAAGACTGCAATGATGAAAATCATATAATTATCTTTCTATGCCCATCAAAAGCGAAAAGTGACAAGGGAAAACCCTTGCCACTCTCTTCATAATTAAAAATATACACATAAAAAGTCATTTGTCTATAAGATCATATTCTCTCCACCCCCTTCCCATACTTCTCATTTAGCCAATTATTGGCTTGTTGGCAAAATCTCGCCTTATCGGTAAAGTTGGCTACTTTGTTGTTTATGGATATGTTATAGCCTGCAAACTGTCCGCTTACCAAACTCCAAAGTATCGGGATAAGATGTACAACGCTCTCAACTGCACTTTATTGAAAAATGGTATTGCTTTCTTTTTGTTCTCCGCCAACAGTTTTTTGAGCGCCCTTAGCTCCTTTATGCTCTTGCCTACATACTCATTGTTGTATTTTTCATATGGTATATGCGCTGAACTAAGCACGATTTTTTTACGCGCCTCTAAGTCTGTTTTCTGTCGCTCTATACAAAACTCATCTATCTTCTCTATGTATTTATTTTCGGCAAGTTTCGTTATTGCATCTACGCACTTCTTATATGCCTCTTGATACTCTTTACGCTTTTGTCCGTCGATTTTGCCAAGCGACAGTGAGTTGGTATACACTATCGCGCTAACCATATATATCAGCACAAGTTCAAAACCGACTTCTTCCCAGTTGACGTCAAACGAGCTATCGATCTTGGCATACAATGCAAGCGTAAGAATTAAAATCAAAAAAGCATTGATCACGTATCCCATTGCTTCCTTGATCGGAAATCTTTTCGCCAAAGGCAAGTTGCTTCCTGCTATCTCTGTCTTTTCTTCAAATCTATTCATCCTCTTTCTCCTCTTCTATATACTGATTATCACGCGTACGCGCGCGCCTAAGATGGTTGCCAACAGCGTACATTATAGCTCCCACTATGTTTGCTACCATACCAACAAGCGCTATTAGATACAACTGCGTAATTATCTTGTTCATTGCCCAACATATCACAAACAATAATGTCCACACCGTCACAGCGGACGGTGTTTTTAGTTGCATTTTGATGTGCTTTAAGAACGGAATACAAGACAACAGCGCAGTAAACACGAACATACTACCCAATTGAGATTTAGGCACTTTCTCTGTCCATACTGGAAACTGCGTCATTGCCGTTATAAGCGGCGCAAGCACGGACACGATCATTCCGATATAGTAGATTATCACGCCTTGCTTATTCCTGGTCATTTGTACTATCCTCCGCGCCGTCAGCCTTGTTTATCACGCCTTGCAACGCAACTTTCGTTTCCGTAGGTAAATCGCTTGAAAAAATAAGTCTTTCGAATATAATCAATGTTGCTTCACTCTTATTCTCAATAGTTTCTATTTTACTTAATAGAATTAATGTCCATAAATAATATTGACGGTAAAGGGTATCAAAAAGCATTTCAAATCTAATTAATGAGATTAAAGCAATGATATTTGAACTCAAAATAAATGGCTCTATCAGACAACGCGCAAACGGTTTGATAGAACTTCGTACAAAAGATCTTGGCTCAGTTTATGGCAGAACAAGAGAAGAGATCGAGCAAAAAATTACAGAAAAAATAAAGGAGATGACGAAAGAAAAGAAAATTAAAAAGACTGCACCACTGTTGTCGGAATTCTACAAAGACAATTACTTGCCTTACAAACTCAACCAAAACCGCGCAGAAAATACGATTAAAGGAATTGAAAGCAATTTCAAATACATAATGCAACAAGGCTTCGATAAACCACTTACAGCGTACAAATCGCAAGAGATTGAAAGTTTCCTTTACAGTATCGAAAAAACTCGCAAGAGACAGGTTATACAAGGCTTGTTGAACAATATGTTTGATAGAGCGCTTACGCTGTCGCTCTTAAAAGCGAATCCGTGCGCGCCTATCGAAAAAATGCAACACACGCAAGAACAAGGAACAGCATTATCATTTGACGAGCAAGTTGAATTCTTCGCAAGTCTATTTGCAAGCGACACGCTTTCTTACCGCGAAAAATGTTATTTTATATTTATCTACTTAACAGGCTCGCGTCGTGAGGAAGTACTCAAAATCAATGAAAGCGACGTTGACTCAAAAAACAACGTGCTTGCAATACATGGCGACAAGACTGAAAGTTCAGATAGATCTATACCGCTTATAAAGCGTGTTGCAACTCTGCTGTCCACTCTGCCGACTGAAAACGGATCTTACTTCAATTTGTCATACGATAATATCGGTCGGAAATTCCGAGAAGTCTACAACAAGCATAAGATACACGACTTGCGACATACGTTCGGCACGATACAAATATGCGTTGAGAAAATCAATCCAAAGACCGTATCCCTATGGCTCGGGCATACGACGATTGATACGACTTTAAGGATTTATACCCACCCCGAACAACTTGACAAAGGCACGTTTTTAAGGGGCGATTTAACCGAAGAAGAGAAAAATGTCGTATATAGGACGAAATATGACAAAATTTTGCAGTCAATAGATAAATTTTTAGATGACCGTACCACCAATCGTACCACAAAATAGCAAGAAAAAAGGCTCATTTTGACTACAAACTTAACCACAAGTTGTCAAAACAAGCCTAATTTTAGTACAAAAGCGGCTAAAAACCGCTTTTTGGTGCGCCTTCAGAGACTCGAACTCTGGACCCAATGATTAAGAGTCATTTGCTCTACCAACTGAGCTAAAGGCGCATACCTTTATGATTTTGGAGCGGGAGACGAGATTCGAACTCGCGACGTTCACCTTGGCAAGGTGACGCTCTACCACTGAGCCACTCCCGCATTTTTGCTTTATGGTGCGGATGAAGAGACTCGAACTCCCATGTCGTTGACACTAGATCCTAAGTCTAGCGCGTCTGCCAATTCCGCCACATCCGCATTTGATTTTGGTGACCCATCCGGGATTTGAACCCGGGACACCATGATTAAAAGTCATGTGCTCTGCCAACTGAGCTAATGGGTCGGACCTTTGTTATAATATATCATTGCAACTTAAAAATCAAGTCATTTGATATACGTTATTAAATTTTTTGCGACTCTCAGCCTAGCCTTATTTGGCTGGGGTGGAAGGATTTGAACCCTCAAGTGCTGGAGTCAGAGTCCAGTGCCTTAACCATTTGGCGACACCCCAACTTATAATGGCAGGGGTAGCAGGATTTGAACCTACGAATACCAGAGTCAAAGTCTGGTGCCTTACCGCTTGGCGATACCCCTATGCTGTGGGGTGAGTAAAGGGAGTCGAACCCTTGGCCTCAAGAGCCACAATCTTGCGCTCTAGCCTACTGAGCTATACCCACCACCTGTGGTGAGCCTGAAGGGATTTGAACCCCCGACCCACGGCTTAGAAGGCCGTTGCTCTATCCAGCTGAGCTACAGACTCACAAGTGGAGCGGGTGATGGGAATCGAACCCACGCGACCAGCTTGGAAGGCTGGGATTCTACCGTTGAACTACACCCGCATAAAACAAAGACTAAATATTCATCTAAGTGCTTACAAATTTTACCACACTATAAAGTCGATGTCAACAAAATTTTGTGATTTGATAAAATATTTATTATAAATACTCAACGCCTTTTTTCGTCATGCAAAAGCCAATGCCGCAAAACAAGCTTTATCCTCTTGGCTTATTCTGAAAGAATCCTTGATTTTTCTTACCGCCATTTTCTTTACGGTATCGCTTATCTTGGGACTAGCCAAAAGTTCTTCGGCTACTTGCCTGTTTTTTACACAAAGTACTTGAATAAGCCACGCAAGCGCCATATCTATATAATAGTCTTCGGCAACGATATTATACGCCAACTCGCGCAATTCGTCAGACTTGTCGCAAAAGTTTGTCATAAACGAAACTATTCCCCATCTCGCCGTCCAAATATGTTTTGACTTTGCATAAGCAACGCACTTATCCAAATACAACGAGTCTTTGCGCTTCAAACCGCCGCATGCAACGTCGCAAACCGCCCAATCGTCTATCTCCAACAAAAACCTTTCAAGCAATTCAAAATCGTCGCTCTTTTTCAGCATACTTGACAATACTATGCCTTTGAGCATAATTTCTTCATAATATTTACTTTCACTTTGAAGAAATTCCGTCACGTTGTCGCGCGTTGCCAAGCTTTTGCCGTAAGCGCGCAAAATCGGGACTCTTACGCCGTTGATAGGATAATTACTTCTTGTAAGACGCGAATGGAAATCTCTGTATTTCTCGTCCGCATTGTCCTTTAAAAATTTTTCTACCTCTTCTTTTGTATACAACATATTCTACCTTTTAGTAATTATTACGGACGAAACTCCGCTCATCGCTCCATTATAATCGGACACCTCAATTCTGTAATCGCTTTCGTTTATTTCGTTGAGATACGTCTTCAACGTCGTAAGATTGCAATAGACGTCGATAGTGATAAACTGCTGAGCTCCGCATTTCACTTTGTAATAGTCTATCAGTATTTGCAGTTCCCGACTATTGTCTATAACGTAATCGTACAGATTGGAATTATATACGAAAAACGTATTTGCGAAAATATTGTAATCTTCGCCCGCATAGTAATCAGAATACGATCCCTTATAGCTCTCGTAATGCGCTCCGTTGTACGTATTCCCGCTTGTCTGTTCGCTCATAAAAATAGTATGATGCGCGAGTATTTCTTTCTTTGTCTGCGTATATGCATTCGTATAGATTCTGTTTGCCCACGTCGCGTCTACAACGTACCAATTGCCATCTATACGTACTTTTGTCCAAGCGTGCGCGCTTCCTCTCGAAGTACCTTTGATCTTATAGCAAGTTATCCCCTCGATACCGCACATCAAGCTCATTGCTTTTGCGATGCCGTTGCACACAGCCAAACCGTCGATAAACACTCCTTCTAGATAGAATTGACGGTATTTGTAAAACTTGTTATATGCGTCGTTACTTGGGGATATACCGCTCATTTTAGTATTTATATCCCAGTCATATACTACGTATCTGCCCAACCAATCGTACATTGCGTGAACTTTTTGATAATCATTCATATTATCGTCTATGATCTGTCTAAGCACTTGCTTGGCTTTTTCATATATCTTATACGCGTCGCTACCTGCCACAGGCACGGGACGAATACCCCTCTCGACCGCGAGATAAAGTTCCTCGCTCAATCTTACGCTTGCTTGCTTTTCGGCGCTGTTTATAGCGAAGCCTTCAAAATCGTTGGATCTGCCCGTTGAGCTGAAATGCGTATCTTGGAAATTGTTTTCGCTTACGGGCGGCGTAGTAACGTCAGGCGAAGTATTGGGAACGAACGAAGATTGTACTTTGAGGTGTATTCTATACGCGCCTCCCTCTCCGTATTTTTCCGTTAATCTTGTCGACTTTACCGCCTCATTTAGCGTATCAATAACCTGTTTGAAACTGTTGTCGACGTTGAGTATATTTTTTGAATTCGGATAGAAAGTAATCATCTTCTCAAACTCGCTGTTTGTCGAATTCGGCAATTCGTCATAGAAAAGCAAAGCGTAGTATATCATATCGAAAAACTCATCAAAGTCGTTGATATAATAATTGTAAGTATTTCCTAAAAATATAAAGCTCTTGTCGTAAGATAAATACGGCGCGACCGTCGCCGAGAATATATTTACGCCCAACGAACTTTTACTGATATCGCTGTACTGCTCTTTGCCGTCGAAAACCGCTTTCACCACAACGCTGTCGCCGTATCTTATCTTTCCGCTTGCGTCAAATTTGTTGCCGTCAAAAAGATCGGGATCGTCTTTGCTGTTGTATTCGTTCTGCCCTATTTCAACGATAAAATACTCTGCGTCGTCTCTGAAAATATCCCAGGTGATATAAATATTCGGATAACTAGTATCGTAATCAATCTGCACGTTATACGGAAAATTCTTTCTTCCGTTGGACACGTTTAACCAAACCTCCGATTTTCCGTACGTAGTGTAGATTTCTACGTAATGCAAACCTGCCGTCAAAGAATTGATGACTTGCGCATAATAAAGAGATATCCCCGCCTTGCCGGTTTCTGTAATATAGTCGGTCGTCGCTCTTTTCTTCCCGTCAATGCAAATCCTCTTGACTATCTTGCTCGAACCCTCGTTCAAGATCTTGCCGTTGTATCCCAAAACAATTCTGTAATTGAGCGCAATAGTAGAAGTGTCTACTTCAATAACGCCGTCTTCGCCTCCTATCACGTCCAACGGAAGAACGTCGACTACTTGTAAGTATATATCGCTTACTTGCGAGTCTTCATACTCAATACTCATCGCAAGCCTTGCGCCCACGCTGAACCTTTGAAAATATGAGGAATTTATTGTCAAGACGTTGTTCTCTTCGTCATAAGACCACATACTGCGGTTTAGAAGTTCAAACGCTTCGACGGATTTTACTCCGCTCGTATTGGCGAGTCTTATCGACAGATTCCCACCGTCGCTCTTTTTATAATAATACGTGCTTTTTAAGATTTTGACAGGCTCGTTGATATCGCTGCCCGTGTTGATATTGTCATCGCTATCGTCAGGCGGATCGTTGCCCTCTTCAAGTTTTTCGCTAACGGTAATATCAAGTTCTTTCGTGGCGATCATTTTTTCATTCTTGAAGACCGTGATCACTACCCTATAATTACCCGCCGTCCTATACGACAATGACGTATCCGACGCCTTGCTGAATTCCAAAGACACAACAGGTTCGTCATTTCCTACTTCATATATTTCCAACAAATATTTGTCGGCGTCTTTTGAATACCAATTTATTACGCCGGTACTCTCGTCAAACGTAAGCGTAACGATTTTATCGCCGCTTTTATCATCGCAAGCCGCGGCGACGCACAGCGTTGCCATAAGAATTGCGAGTATGGAAAATATAATGATTGCTTTTTTCTTCATACAGTGATATTATACCATATCGACGTCGTAGATTTCAATACCAACCTGTAAAAATAAGCGACCGACTTATAGCAACTTTTCCCAAAAATCAAATTTCGGCACTTTCTTTTAATATATTTTTTAAAAATTGCTAAAAGCCGTCGACGATACGCCGACAGCTTT
>CAMWIL010000071.1 GCA_947174325.1 uncultured Clostridia bacterium | reverse complement strand
ACGGCAATGGACAACAAGGCGGATATGCATACGCAGGGCAAGGCTTAGGCGCGGAAGAAATGAAGGGTATGATAACCGAAGTAGTGACCGCATTGTTGCCGGGTATGCAACAGATGTTGCCTCAACAAGCATCTAACAATGACGAACTCGTTGAGAAACTTCTGGCAAAGACGGAGAAGAATGAAGAGACTATCCAAAAGCTGATGAAAAAGATTGCCGAACAGCCTACAGAGCGAGTTGTTGAAAGAGAAGTGGCGGCAACAAACGTAAGCGACGAAGTGTTGGAAAAACTCGCAAGTAAATTGCAACCTGTTGCAAATGACGATGAGACGCTCAAAAATCTTATAGAAGGACAAAAAGCGATAATGCAAAGACTCGCAGAGCAACCTTTAATTCAAGGCGCGAATGACGAAACTATACTCAAAGTGGTAAATCATTCCGAGCAGAACGACGAGACAATAAAGCGTATACTAGACAATCAAGAGAGGTTGATGGAGAAGATATTGGAATTATCGGCTAATCAACCGTCAGGCGAAGCGCAAGTAATAGAGAAGATAGTGGAAAAGGAAGTCCCTGTTGAAGTAGAAAAGGTGATAGAGAAAGTTGTTGAAGTACCCGTTGAAAAGATCGTCGAGAAGGAAGTCCCTGTCGAAAAAATCGTTGAAAAAGAAGTGGTCAAGGAAGTGCCGGTAGAGAAAATAGTTGAAGTACCTATCGAGGTAGAGAAAGTAGTTGAGAAAATAGTAGAGATACCTGCTGAAAAACCTGCTCCCAAAGCAAGAGTGACAGCTCCGAGACTTACGCTTGACGAGGCTTACGCGAAACTATCTGCAAAGCAAAAGAAGATATTCGATACCCTCAGAGCTTACGCGTTGAGCAAAGATAAGTGCAAAGAGAAGAAGTCTACGTATTCTATATTACTTGGTCAATCTTCTGTCAATCCGCTTGTGAAGTTGACAATAAAGAAAGACACAACGGTAGCATTGTTCAAGATGGAAGACGAGTTTATGAAAGACATACGTCGCAACGCAACGAATGACGGCACGAAAGTGAAAGTCAAAGAAACAGAACTTGTAGTTGCTGATATGCAAGCGTTGGCTACGGCAAAAGAAATGGTAGATCTAAGAGAAGATCAGATCGAGCGTTATAATGAGTATCTTAAAGAGCAACGTTCTATGAAGAAGTAGTGACGACCGCGCAAAAGCGGCGCGCCTTTTGTCCTAACGACTTTGGTCGCTCACTACGACTTAATAAAGAGCGAGTACATTTATCAAAATGTACTCGCAAATTTAACAGTCGAGTTCGCGCCCTAGTTCCGACCAGTCGTAAAATCTTGCTTACGCTCAATTTTGGTCGGACTCCATAGGGTTTTAATTATTTAATTTCTTTGACTTTGTTATACCACTCTCCGCGGTCTTGACAAACGATGTTAATTAGTAAAAAAGATAAATAGATTAAATTTAAACTGCTTATTATCGCTTTTGACCCGTTAGGTCAAAGGCGGTTGAATTAAGAGAGAAAAGTGAATAGTGAAGAAGTTAGGTATATATCAATACTTCACACCTTCTGCCACTATATTACATCTTCCCATCAAGGGAAAGACAAGAGAAAAAAGCAACAAATACGCCTTGCTAGCATTGATAGCAAGGCGCATTTGTTTTATCGTTTTGGTAATTTAAGTTACCTCTTCAGAGTGGAGCAGTCGCTATTATTCTGTGATTTTTAGATTGAAAATATATAGTTTTTCAAAGGAAAAGACGTGGATTTGTCGGATATGACGCAAAGAATTTGCGTTAAATTCTTAACAAACTTTATAGTGAAATTTCAACTTTTATAACAATATTTATATATATTTTACCCAACAAAAAAATAATTTTTGTCGGAATTGACAAATTATAAAAATACTATTAAAATATTTATGTTAAAAACTATAAATATAAATATATTTATTTTTTTTGGGAAAGAGGGAGTTATGAAGAAAGTAGCTACAAAGATTATTTTGGCAATATTGATATTGGCAATGGCGATATCGGTATTCGTGGCATGCGAAACAAAAGATACATACAGCGTTAGTTTTGTAAGCGAAGAGGGGAACGTGACTGACGCGATGACTGTTGCGGAGGCGCAAGAATATTTTAAGTCTTTGCCTACAAGAGAAGGATACGTATTTAAGGGATGGTATCTTGACAAAGACGTATGGCAGCAGGAAATAAAATCTACAGAAGATATTGAAAAATATATTATAAACGGCAACGTCAACGTATATGCAAGATGGTTGCCTATCGTGGACGCAATAACGATATTGTTTTTAGATTACAATCAAGCAAGTTTGTTGGAGTATCAATGCGATCGCTCTGACGTTGATTTAAGCTTTTTGAAACCTTCCGCAAAACCAAACGATGAAAAATATACGTATACTTTTGATCACTGGAACTGTGACTTAAGCGATCTCACGCAGGCGTTTTATACAGCAACTCCCGTATATAATGCCGAATTGAGAGTTTTTGAAGTAAAATATTACGATCAAGGGAATTTGATTTATACTGAAAAAGTAAAATACGGCGAAGACGCAAATTCCGATAGAGTAAAACCGGAAACGAAACCGTCTACGGCTCAGTATGATTTTAAATTCGCAGGTTGGGACGGCGTGGCTACAAACGTTACGTCTGACGTAAATCTCAACGCAATGTATCAGAAAAGTTTGAGAAGATACAAGGTTACGTTTAATTTCGGCGACAATAAAACTGAAGTAAAGCAAGTCAGTTACGGTGAAGCGGCTATTGAACCGCAAAACACTCAAAAGAGTAGCACCGCGCAATATAAATATAATTTTGTAGGTTGGGATAATAATTTTGATAACGTTCAGTCGGATATAGTCGTTAATGCAAAATATTCGCAAGAAGCGCGCGTTTATGAAGTAAGTTTTTGGGTAGACGATAAATGTATTCAATCCACAAACGTGCCTTATGGCGCAAACGTAGTAGCGCCGTCTAACGTAGTGAAAGAACCTAACGACGGCTATATTTATACTTTCTCAAATTGGGACACAAGTTTTGACGCAATTACAGGAAATACAAAAGTTAATGCTGTATTTGATAGACAGTCACAGTTTTTTAACGTGGTTTACCGTGATTGGAACGGCGATATTCTCTTTACTGAAACCGTAGAGACCGGAAACGCTTCCGTTTATAAGGATGAAACTTCGCAAAGAGAATCCGATCCTCAGTATAATTATGAATTTACAGGTTGGACTAACAGCGAAAAGTTGAGCAACGTAAGATCCAACTTGGAGGTGTATGCGCAATTTAAGCAAACTACACGTTACTATTCGGTTAAGTTCTTATATGGCGATGACAAGACTTATACGTTCCACGTTAAATACGGCGAAGGCGCGGTTGCTCCTACTGATACGCAAAAGACCAACACCGCTCAACACAGATATGAATTTTTGGGTTGGGATACCTCATTTGACAACATTCAAAAGGATACTGTCGTAAACGCTATTTATTCTGAGCAAATTCAAGTATATACGGTAAGATTTTGGATAGATAAAGGTACAGAAAAAGAAAAGTGTATCCAATCGACGAAGGAACCTTATGGAGCAAAGGCGATTGCGCCTACTGAAGTTGTTAAGAAGTCAGACGACGGCTTAGTATATACTTTCAGAGAGTGGAGCAAGTCTTTTGACTTTATTACCGAAGATACCGACGTTGAAGCTGTTTTTGACGTTGCTACTCAAGAATTTGAGGTCAAATACGTAAACTGGGACGGCACGATACTTTATACCGATACGGTAAATACAGGCGAAGCGTCCGTTTATGTAGGCGATGCGCCGCAAAGAGAGGCGAATGCGAAATATGAGTACGTATTTAAAGAATGGTCAAGCGTAAACGATCCTGAAGCGTCTTCCAAAGCGGATTTGAGTAATATCACAAAGAGTTTCGCGGTTTATGCTCATTTCACACCGCAGATACGCAAATATACAGTTACTTTTGAGTACGGCGACGGAAAGACAAAAGTCATTGAAAACGTTGAGTACGGTTCAAGAGACGTTATAGGTCAAGAGCCTACAGATACCCAAAAGACGTCAACCGTGAAAAACGATTTCACGTTCTCGGGCTGGAAAGGATATTACGGCTACGTTGAAAGCGATTTGACTATCATTGCGGAGTATACCGAGACGCTAAGAAGATATCTTGTCAAATTTATAAACGACGGAGTAGTCGTAAGCGAACAGGAAGTTGCTTACGGATTCTGCCCAACTATGCCAAACATCGTTGCAATTTCCAACAACGTTCAGTATAATTACACGGTTTTAGGTTGGGGTATTGTCGAAAATGACGACGAACAGTTTAAGGGAGAAAACGACGAGTTCCAACCAATCGACGTGACCGCTGTCGAGGTTCATGGCGAGATCACTTACACTGCCGTTTATTTGAGAAAAATTCAGCAGTATACAATTACTTTCTACAACGATAAAGTATTGGGAATTAGAGTCGAAGTAGGTAAAATTACCGTTGATTACGGCGTTGACGCAAGTGACTTGGCTCCGATTGTTGAAAGAGATCAGACGCAGTCGCACGTATATACGTTCAGCGGTTGGAGTAAAGATTTGACGTTTGTTTCTTCGGATATGGAAGTAGACGCGAATTATTCGTGGGCATGGAGAAAATATTGGGTTGTTTACTACGACGTTGTCGTGGACGACGACGGCTACGCTGTGGTAGTGGACGGAGTAGTTCAATATAATGAATATTATAGAGAAGAAGTTGAATACAACAGCGGCGTGCAAAACGAACCTGAAAAGCCGACGAGGAGATCGACGGTCGGATTTGACTATTCGTTCGTAAGATGGGCAAATGGTACTGACGAGGGTAAATATAGCGATCCAAGCCACGTATTGGGCGATACCGAAGTATTTGCTTCTTATGAGGAATATAGAAGAAAATACAGAGTAACGTTCTTCGATTTGTCAGTGTATGAATTGATTTCTACCGTTGAGTTGTATTATGAAGAAAAGATTTCGACGACGATCGAGCGCGACGGTTATGACTTTGACGCTTGGTATCGCGATCCCGATTGCAATACTATGTTCAATATGGATACGGATTTTGTAGACGGAATAATGATGCTTTTCGGTAATACGGTAATAAAAGGTATTCAGCGCAGCGGAAATACTATCACTGGTTACAACGGCACGCTCACAAACGTAATTCTTCCGAGAGTTATTCAAGGCACTAAGATGACGAAGATCAAAGAGAGAGCGTTTGAGGATAATGCTATTATGGAGAGTGTTTATATTCCTGATTGCTATTCAACGATAGGACGTTACGCATTCTCCGGTTTGGGTAAAAAAGACGATGAATTTGATATCTATACGCAGGTGAAAGGACTTGGAACTCTTAACTATCCTGCCGGTTGGGATCCTGCATGGAACTGGAATTATCTGACAATGAGTAGCAATTACAGATTAGTTACCAACAACGTTGAGAACGTCGTTACGTCAGGCGATTACAGATATATGCTGATATCAAGCGATAAGAATACTGCAATTATTGATAAATTTATCAACAACAACGCATCTAGGGCGTATATTGAGGAAACGTTGGAATATAGAAAGCCGTCGTTCGCATATACTGATCATGTTGACGAAAAGACAGGACAGACAAGAAAAATATATGAGATAACGTATGAGACGAAGAATTATAACATAACAACGATTTCGCAATCTGCATTCACAGGTAGTGAGAATTTGGGAAGCGTATTTATTCCTAAGACTATCACTTCTGTCAAGAAGTATGCGTTTAGCGGTATAAGTGTAAATATTTATATTCAGCACGAAAGCAGACCGTCAGGTTGGAGTTTGTCCTGGAACTCAAATCGTAGCGGCGCAAGCGGAGAGAGAAATATATATTGGGGAGTAGTAGGTATGGATCAAGTTGGCGACTTTACCTATATATTCAAAGGCGATGGAACAGCCGTTGTGGCAGAGTTCAACAAAGGCTCGTTAAGCCTTGTGGGAACAATTACAATTCCTGACACCGTATGGTACACTCCAAATGCTACAGAGGAAGCGAAAGAATATACGGTTACTGAATTGGGAGACTCTTTGTTTGAGGCAAGTTTGGTATCGCTTGGAAAAGTATCTAATATTAAATTGCCGGCTAACTTGGAAAAGATAGGTAAAAAAGCGTTCTATATGAACAAGACGCTCACGTCTATAGAATTGCCGAGTACGGTAACGGAAATCGGAGATTATGCATTCACCGGTACTACTGGACTGCAAGAAATATTCATACCTGAAGGAATAAGCAAAATCGGAGCATTCTGTTTTGTAGGATCAAGCGCAACGATATACTTGGCTTGCTCAAAACCGCTTACTGCAGTTAATAAGCCTACGCGCGGATTATATTGGAACGCAAAAGTGGATATGTCGACCATTACGGATATGGATCTTTCAAAGATCGCTAGCTTGGTATTTGGCGGCGAAACGTTGCCGACTTACTGGGAAGTAGCCGGTAGGCATACCGACGTCGCATCAACATCAGTGACGAAATCTAATTTCTTATATATTTTGCGTAGCAACGGAACAGCATACTTGGCAGGTTACAGTAGCGCGGGAATGGCTCACGTAACTTCTTACACCGTACCTACTACGCTTGAAGTCGGCGACAAGACGTATACTGTTAATTTGATAGCGGAAGGAGCATTGATCGGTAATAGCGCTTTGAAGACGATCAACGTACCGTCAAGCGTAACGATCGAAGACGGAGCTTTGCCGGACGGATTAGAGCCTACTTTTTATTGATTACAGATAGTATAAATATCTAAAATCGTATTAATAGCAAACGTACTTCCTTGTATCTATCATGCAGGGGAGTACGTTTTTTATATATTTATTAAAAAAATCGTAGATTTTGTCGTAATATTCTGATTAATAAATTATAATCAATCTATATAAAAACATTTAGAGTAAAATAAATGAAAAAGTGCGGAAAAACTCTTTACAAACAATATTTTTTTTGATATTATATATAAGCAGTTTATTTGGAAGTTTAGCTCAGTTGGGAGAGCATCTGCCTTACAAGCAGAGGGTCATAGGTTCGAGCCCTATAACTTCCACCATATGCGGGAGTGGCTCAGTGGTAGAGCGTCACCTTGCCAAGGTGAACGTCGCGAGTTCGAATCTCGTCTCCCGCTCCATTCACACTTTTGCTATATGCGGCATATATTGTATCAGATGGCACCATAGCCAAGTGGTAAGGCAGAGCTCTGCAAAAGCTTCATCCCCAGTTCAAATCTGGGTGGTGCCTCCAAAACGCTCTTGCATATGCAGGAGCATTTTTTAATATAACACGCTGCTGTGGTGGAATAGGCAGACACAAGGGACTTAAAATCCCTCGAAGGCGACTTCGTACCGGTTCAAGTCCGGTCAGCAGCACCACAGACGGCAAGATTGCTGTCTGGTTAAGACACAAAAAGGCGATAAAATCACCTTTTTAGTATCTTAAAAATTACGCAACTTGCCTTATGGAGAGCAAGACACGGATAGTTCGAAATTGTGACGCTCGCGTGGAGCTCGCTAGACCGTCACTTCGTTCCTTACAAGTCCTATCAAGCAGCACACAGACGGCAAGATTGCTGTCTGGGAAGGACTTAAAGTGTTAAAATTAAATATATAAATTCGGGGTGTAGCGCAGTTTGGTAGCGCGCTTGGTTCGGGACCAAGAGGCCGTGGGTTCGAATCCCGCCACTCCGACCATAGCAACGTCTTGCAATCGGCGAGCAACAGAAAAAGCGGAGAAAACTCCGCTTTGTTCTATTACTCTACATAAAGCAAGCCGTTTTATTTATCTCCGTGGGCGGGACAGATCGAAATTGTGACGCTCGCGTGGCTCGCTAGACCGT
>CAMWIL010000070.1 GCA_947174325.1 uncultured Clostridia bacterium | reverse complement strand
TGAGCGCCTGTACAGGCACTCCTTTTTTAGGTTTATACGTTTTGCTCAAGTCTTTTAGTTCTAGCATAATCTATCTTTTCCTTAGTATCTATTCTTCTACCTATCCTGTATACAATCTATTGGCTTTTTCTTAGATAATCTATATATTGGTATTAGGCTTGCCGCTATTGCTACTGCTAAACTTATTAAAATCATGATAGCGATTTGTCTTACGCCGAAATTCAGCACAGATAAATCTACACCTGTCATATTCTTTATAATTACGTTGATACCAATACATGCAAAAACAGTTGCGACTATAGATACAACTACATTTATAAGCGCAATAATTATACTTTCATTAACAAAAATTGAGAATACGTCGCTACCCTTTGCTCCCAAAGCGCGTAAAATACCTATTTCCCTCTTTTTGTTGGAAATTGAAACCGTAATGTAATTGCCCATCATGAGAACGGCAAATAACGCCAAGCCCAACCCTGCATATAAAAGAATAAAAGATAACATATTTATAGGAACTTGTACAAGATCGAGTTCAATGATAATACCATTATGCATCTTCATAATTCTCTCGCCTTCCTCATAATGTATATCCATTAGTTTCTCCAACTGCGTTCTTTCAGTCGGCATTGGCGCCAAGAGAAAACTGTAAAGCAACGGCTCAACTTTCTCCATATCTCGATACATATTATTATTGAACACAAATGCGTCCGAATTGTTATCGCAAGGAAAGTAATCTTGCGGAATATATATTCCGACTATCGTAGAATCCTCATAAGCTGATTTAGAAAAAAAACTAACGTCATCATAAGAGTATTGCAAATTGTATTTGATTACTTTTTGTTCCTGCAGAGTATTCAACTTATTAAGAATATAAATCAATTTGGCGTCTATATTTTCCAACATTTGTCCAGTGCGACCGCCCGTTACGTTTTGAAAATATCCGCACGGCATATAAAATTCTACTATAGAGTCCACATCTCCGGGAATAGTGGCGTATCTAAAACTCCAATCTGTCTTTCTCAACAAATATCCCGCATATAGCATTCTCCAATGCTTCTCTTCCAACTTTTCAAATTCTTTTTCTGCATAAGCATAATTTACTTCAACGTAACTAGTATTTACATTTAATTCACTATATAAGTGCGAAAGCGCAACCTCGCCTTTATCGTAAACAAATTCCTTAAAAATATTCAACTGCTCGATAGAAATGCGCTCGGCTTCTTCAAAGCAAGCGATAAATCTTGCTTCACTTCTAGACGCCCCAAGAGAATCTATTAATGAATGGAAACTCATAGGTTTAATAGATACTATTCCTTCAAAATACGTTTTGGTGTGCGTATAAGGAATATTGCTTTCTATTAAAAATTCATCTTGAAGTAAACTTATGGCTGCATTGAAACCAATAACGTATTCATTGTCCTGCAAATTCGTCCTTTCCTTGCCATCCAACCATATTATATCTTTGACTTTATCAAAATCTTTATCAGACGCAACAAATTGGAACTTCACATAGTTTTTCCCTTCTCTTACTTTAATTCTGCCCTTTGCCGGAGCCCCGAAAGACTCCCAACTTTCCGTGTCCGGTTTATGTGAATTAACTATGTTATTATAATTATCTTGCGATATGTAACCAAGCGAATGATACCCATATCTGAAATGTTCTACGCAATCTTGAATATGCAGGCTTTGGTATGTTTCCGCTCTATTATCTGACGGTTTGAGATCATCAAATTTGCCTAAGGCATCCGCTTTTGTATCAACAACGCCGACTATCTTCCAATAAACGTCATCATCTAATTTTATATACACGCCTTGATCGGCTATGCTCTGCGCTGTCCTGCTTAAATCCGGCAATAGCGCTTTAGGTATATACGTTAACGGAGATCCGGATAAGGTATAAACTGTGATTCCTGCAACGTTTATCTGATCAAGAACATATTGAGTGATGACAATTTCATTATCCGCCATCGGCAACTCTCCAACAAATTCATATCCCATTGTATCAAAAAAATCAATTGATGCAGGGAAAAAACCATATATAGTTTGATTATAATATATAGAAGAATTATTACCAATCAATTTATCTTTTGAAACCAGCTCCAAGTTGCAGCCGTTTATGTCATTCAAGTACGTTGCTCCGACGTAATCTATCCCGGTTTTTTCTTTTAATCTCTCGACGTCTTGCTCCGACGCGCCATTAGTATCTTGATGCCACCCATTATTATTTTTGGCATAAGCTGTAAAAGCAGAAACATCATAATCAGATGCTTCAATATACGAATTTACCGCCACTTTCTTTGCATTATAAGAATTGACCGTATCTACAACTCCAAACATTGTAAAACTTACCATGCACAAAATTATAGTTATAATCAATCTTAAAGGTTTATTTTTAACTCCGCTCGCGCCCATTTTAAGCGCGCGCCTATATGGCAAACGCGAACGAATAAACGGCTCTTTTTCAACAATCTTTTGAGAATTATTTACAACGTTTCCCGCCGTATCAGATATAACTTCTCCGTCCGCCAACTCTATTATTCTGTCGCCGTATTCTTCGGCGAACTCTCTATCGTGCGATACGATTATTACAAGCTTATTTTGCGACAATCTTTTCAATGTCTCTAATATAGCTTTACCCGTGTTACTGTCCAACGCCCCCGTAGGTTCGTCTGCCATCAATATTTGAGGTTGTTTTATCAATGCTCTCGCTATCGCTACTCTCTGCTTTTGTCCGCCTGATAGTTCGTTTGGCTTTCTGTCCGCATAACCCTCTAAGTCTACTTCTTTGAGTATCTCGTCAAGTTTTTGCCTATCCGCTTTTTTATTCTGCAGTTCAAGCGCGAGCATTATATTCTCGCCGACTGTAAACTCGTTTAGAATATTATATTCTTGAAATACAAAGCCTATATACGTATTGCGATACGCATCGTAATCGGCTGTGTTGAAGTCCTTTGAGGGCCTACCTTTGATTATTATTTCGCCCTCGTCGGCGGAATCCAGTCCGCCGATGAGGTTAAGGAGAGTAGATTTGCCGCTACCCGACTTGCCCAATACAAATACTAACCCCGTTTCGTCAAAAGACAAATTTATCCCTTTGAGCGCCTGTACAGGCACTCCTTTTTTAGGTTTATACGTTTTGCTCAAGTCTTTCAGTTCTAGCATAATCTATCCTCTCCTAATTAATTTTTTTGTTTGTTGTATTAAGATCTTTTATCGCCAGGCTCACCGGGCTCACCAGGCGCGCCTACGAAAGCTACTTTTAGATTTCCCGCAAACGTTTTACAAGAATCTCCGGGTTGACCGCCATTGCCGCCGTCTCCGCCTTCGCCGCCTTCACCAAGAATAAAGGTGAAAGAACTGCTGTCTTCAAAAAGATTAGTCTCCCCTTGTTTAAGCGATACTGCGTATCCACCGGTGCCGCCCTTACCGCCGGTTCCGCCTTTTCCCCCATTACCCGGTTCTATTACTGCCTTAAATACTGATCCATCTCTACCGTTAGAGCCTTTACCGCCAGTTCCTCCGGTTCCACCCTGTCCGCCGGTTCCGCCTTTGCAAATTACTTCACAATTCTTATTAATTATTCCAATTGTATCGGCTGTAATTGCAGCTGCTCCATAACCACCTTGTCCGCCGCTTCCACCTTGTCCACCGGTATCTTTGGTATGTTCTGCTGCATCTGAACCTATAGCACCCGTAATTCCTATTCCGCCATCTCCGCCATAAACTTCAAGTCTTTTTGCAGCAGACAAAACTACGCCGTCGCATTTTATACCTGGGGATGCAAGATAGTTTGCCGACGATGAATTACCGCCTCTAATAACAAATGTCTCACCGGCAAAAGCAACGTGTCTTGTTGCCATAATAGCAGCCTGTGGATTGGCATTATGGGTATTATCAGTTACGTCACCAGCAATCAACTCGACTGTGCTCATTGAATAAAAGATATCTAAGAACCTGTTACAATCTATTATGCTTTGATTATCGCGTGCTTTCATTTTGACATTATCAAAGTTTATGACCAAGTCTTCATTCTCTCTTTCATTTACTTCTATTTTTACATTATACCACGTTCCATTTATGAAAGTCACCTCATTAACGGATGGATATATTATAAACGTAACATTGTACATCTCAGCGCCATTTCCATTTATACGAACAGCGCTAATTGACGAGTCTAAATTTACTATCGTATTATTTGGACGATTTATATTATATGCAATTAGAGTCGCAACGATTTCTTTATTGATAACGATTGCACTTGAAGTACTGTAATAACTTGTGACACCAAACGTAGAATAATTAACTGCGCTGACTGTCTTGTTGTCAACAGACCAATGATCAAACTTCCAGCCTCTTACAGTAATTTCATCTAGCGTAGAATTTCCATATCCACTGAAAGATGTAAAATTGCGATTGGTGTCTATTGCATACTCTACACCATCTCCAAATGCTTTATACGTCAAATTTACTGATATATATTCGGAATTTTCAAACAAGTTTACGGTGACACTTAAACCCGAAGACCAATAGGCGCTGAAATTAGCAGGATAAACCACATCGCCGACATAGAATTTTGCGCCTTTATTATTAAAGAACCATACATTCTTACCTACGTAGTCGCTTGCGTTAAAGCCGTAATCTTCCAGTTTGGCAATCTTGTAACCGCTTCTTGGTACTTCGTAATATTTATTATTGATGAGCAGTCTATAAGAAACGTAATTTATCTTTGCGGTCAAAGTCACTTCGACGTAACCTGACGAATTCTTCTTGCTGCCCACTCCCGGCGTATAGTCTTCGACAGAGCCGTTTTGTTTAATGCTAATCACTTTATCGCTACCTGCTACAGTCCATCCCGATATAGAATATGATGCATTGCCGGGCGCAAATACCGCTTCAGGGAAATTGCTTGTCGTGACAGTCGCTCCATATTCGACAGAGCCTGTCATATTATAGGTATTACCGAGTATATTAAACGTAACTTTGTACTTTTCTTTCGTCCAATTCGGAGTCAAAGTATAGTAATCGGTATTTTCATCGCTAGAAGTGCGAGTAAAACCGAAACTGCTTGCGTAGTAACCTTCTTTGTTGCATTCAGGCGTATTTTCAAACGTAGTGACAACGGCTTGACGAAGAGCATCGATATTGCCATCGTTGAATACGGTAACCGCTCCGTCAGTTACCATCTTTTGTCCGTCCCACCAGAAAGTCGAACCGTTGGACGTTGTCTTTATCACTGCTCCGCGCAGTTCCCAACCTGCAGTCAAAACGACCGATTCTGACAAAATTTCTTTAATGCTTTGACCGTTACGGTCCGTAACAAACACGTCGCCGTTCTTCCAACCGATGAAATTGTAACGCTCCTTTGTAGGTACGGGCAAGATAAAGTCTTTGCCATAGTAGATATCTTTGTCATAATCATACTTTTGTCCGTCAACATAAAGCTCTACGTTGACTTTCTGCAAATACTCCTCAATAGATATCGCGCAATCTCCGCTTCCCTCAATGATGATATAATTCTTGCCTTTCAAAAGCGGATAGCCATGATCATATGCAAGCAAATTAAGTTGCGAATCATAAATATATACGTTGTTGGCAGGCGTTATAGAATACTGAATTCTCAACTTCTCGTCAACGTTTAATACAAACTGATTTTTACCTGTTACTGAAGAAAGGTTGAGCGTATTAAATCCAAGTTTTACAGTTTCGCCTTCCATATCCAATTCAAAAGTTCCGCCCTTTTGTTTTTTGACAAACTGATACGCTACCTCGCCTTCGTTGATATACAAGCTAGTCACGTCTTGTTCGATCAACGTCCAATTGCGGTACACGTCGTATGTTCCGTCGGCAAATTTATACTCAGCGCTGACCTTTGGAATGAATTCAAAGACTTCGTTGTAATTTTGAGAGCACTCGAAGATCTCTCCCAAGTTTTTGATTTGGTAAATATATGAATCGGAAATACTCGTCATAAGTCTGGAAATTCCCGACTGCAAATAATACGTTTTACCTTCTTCCAAAAATGCGTCGCCGTTTTTGATTTCGACAGCGTTTCCCTCTTCGTCAAATATTTGTTGAGCAAACGTCTGATAATATTGCGTATATTTAGGCGCATCGTATTTATAATACAAATTCTCAATATTTTGATATTCGCTTGCGCCGAGATACAATTCGCCTTTATCTTCAAACTTTAAAGCTTGCGCGGTATAAGAGCCGTTGTCGCAAACAATATAATATTTTTTATCTGCCGAGAAAGGATAGTTTATTACGAGTTCCTTTCCGTATCTTGTAGATGACTGCGCAATATTCAAGTCTTCGTCGAGAATATGCAAAGTTATTTCGCCCGAATATCCGGTTGTGTCGAAAGTATAAAGATTATCGTTTACCTCGCTTGATTTAAGTACTCTATACGTTGGAATTTCAGAGTTGAGATACGTCGCCCCGAATTTCAATTCCTGCTCTCTGGCTATTTTGATATTAGAGAATACAAAATCTCCGTTGATAAAGTCTTGCGCGATCAATCTTTCTCCATGTAGCTCGCCGCTCGACGTATTGCCAAGTTGAGTAGTAAATCCTACGATATTTTCTTGTCCGCTGACAGCGAATACGTTGTCAGCATTAGACGCCGAATTGTTGATCGTGGCATAATATCCGTCAGGCGTAATGAACTTGTAATCTCTCGCTTTATCCGGAGCGAAATTAAACGAACCTGCTCCATACAACATCGGCGTAAATCTTTGATATTCCTTTAAATCGTAGCCGTTTGTTTTTCTGTCCAAAATTCCATATTCGGAAGTTGAATCTGCTGTCGGCGCAAATACGCTCTCAGACGATATCCTGTCAATTTTTCTCACCTGCATAGCATTATAAAGACAGATATTAAAAGAAATATTATTGTATATATAATAATCTTTATCGTAACCGTTTGATACAGAAAAAGACGCTTTGACATAATCTTGTTTTCCGCTTTTATTTGCCAAAAAGTCATCTGCGCCTGCATTGACCGATACGTCTATGCTCTTTTGATGCCTACTGAATTGATAATATAAATAAGTTGTTTGACCTAGACTTGTACTTGCCAAATAGTTCTTGTCTTTGATAGCATTTACCGTAAGATCAGCCACGTTGTACGCATCCGTCTTTTCAACGTCTAATTTAGGCTCAACGTCAATCAAAGATATCAAAACGCCATCGCTTGTTTTGTCTTTATCCAAAAAGCTTATTTCACCGCTCAAACCGGCACGTGAAAAATAAGGCGATTTAGTATCTTCCGTATATGCCGAACTTGAAAAATTATTCTGCATATCTGCATCCAATATGAATTCGCTTACGTTCACGTTTGAAAGCGCAATAGTATATGGACTGTTCGCATTTAATATACTGCTTCCCGTCTTGAAAAACGCGTTTGTATAAATGACTTTAAATTCAACTTCATAGTTATCGGAACCCGTATTTGTATACGTCTCTTTAAACAGCAATACGTGATTTGTCTTCGCGCTACTGTAAATAATAAAGCCGTAATTGCGACCATTGTAAATGGTAGTTCCGTCTATATTAAACTTTTCAACAGGAACATACTGACTGATGTTCTTCCTATCTATTGAATCTGGCAACTCTTGGTTCGTATATGACGAATAATCTTCATTGCCGCTTGATGTTGCTAATGCAACGCTTGTTTCTTCCGCTACTACGTCTTGACTACACTGACCGACATTTGGATTGCTTAACGCAAAACAACATATCATTGACACAAGTATGATGATTGCCAACAAAACGCTCGTAGCGCATTTTCTTTTTGTGCGCATAAAATTCTCCTTCGTTATTTTGTTAGCTTTATCATAACCATAGGGATATATAATTGTCAAATTTTTGATGTTAAAAAAAGTTTACATTCGCGCTCAAAAAGTTAACATTTGCGAAAAAAAAGTAAACTTTACAAT
>CAMWIL010000069.1 GCA_947174325.1 uncultured Clostridia bacterium | reverse complement strand
ATTTTATTTATTTAATGTTACATAAATATGATGATTTAATTTCTGGTCATATAACAAGAACTATATCTCCTCTCTATTATGAAAGATATGTGTTTGATAAAGAAACAGGAGACGTGACTTTAGTACATACAGTACAGGAATACGAATCTGCTAACGGAGAATATTTTTATGGATATACTTACTATAAATATTCGAAAGTTTTCAAAGTATATTTGAAAAATATTGCATTTACAGGGTCTTTATATAACCTAAACAGTAGTAATTACGGAGAAAAAGGATATGACGCGTCGCAGGATAAAGGAGGATATTTTATAGGCAACAGTTATGTTTTTAACGGTGTGTCTCCACAATCCGGTAAATTTTCCTGCACAGCAAGCTTATTTACAATAGCGCTAGGTACTTTTGGCGGGAAAATAGTTGGGTATACTGTAGCGGCACTTGAAGCAGTAGACGCTATTCTAAGAGGCGCATACGACAAGAGTATTGATTATCGAGAGGAGTTAACAAATACTAAAATGTATCCTCTTACTATGGACGAAATAGAAAGTACGCAACAAATTAATCAATACGGACATTTATTAAAAGATAGTATTAGCGTTTTGGAAACGCCAAATGATAAGAATGCATTAATATTTGGTATCAATATGGGGTCATATGTGCAATCTACTTTATATTATAGCTTTGCAAACGATGAAAATAAAGAAAATACTGGGTTTGTAGGTAATATTAAGATGGATATAGTTTTGGAAAATCCTTTGATTTCATCAGTTTCTCCCATTGCAACAAATATTGAATCAAATAGCTATAGGGCAGATATATATAACGGTAAAACTCTTGAAATTGAAGAAGACGAATTGACTGACGTCTATAATTTACAAGATAGGACGTGTAGTATGTCATTTACCGCGCCTGAAAACGGCATTTATACTTTTGAGACTTTTGGCTCAATAAAAAATGAATTTACCGTACCTTTTGGTAACGTAACTGATAAGGCAGACAGATATAACCAAAAAGTGACAGTTAGATTAAACAAGGGTGAGAAATTTGAATTTCTTAGCCGAAATACTTCTTGGAGCAACGGCATTTATCAAATAAAAGCTGAGTTTACGCCTACGGAAATAGGGATTGACGAAACGAAAACGCTCAATATAAAGGCAGGTGAAAGCGAGTTCTTTACATATAATAATGCAGGCAACGTTGGTTTGAACTATTCGTTGAATACCAAAGGCTGTTATGACGTAAGTTGTTTGTCGGCAGATAGAAATGACGTGATAAGTACAGCAAATATGGAAAGCAAGAATTCAAATGCGATAATACTGAATTCGGCAGGCAAGTATCTAATAAAGATTACCAACAACGATATTGTTGATGCGGAAATAGATTTTTCGCTTGCGTCTGTTACGCAGATAAATAGCGGACAAGCCTATGACTTAGAAATAGGGCATAAAGCGTTGTATAAATTCGGTTCAATAGAAAATTCCATGATAAGCTTTGATTGGAAGACTTTGGGCGACGTCAAGGTAAACATTTTGGACGAAGATTTCAATATTCTTGCCAATAAAGAAGATATTACGAATTCGTTTACTTTGTTATTTGAAAAGAATAAGACTTATTATCTTCTTTTTGAAAATGACAATTATAACACTGTCAACGCGCATTTTGAATTGACATATTCGCCTCAAAGGGTAATGCTGGGAGACAATATTGTCATTAAAGAATATGAGAGCATGGCGTATGAAATATCTTTTTCTACTGACGCTCAAATAAAAATAGAAGCCGACAATGGCATAACGCTTTCTTTCTTCGACAGCGAGTGGAATGGTATAGAAGCGCAAGACGGCTTGTACACTATTGACGCAGACAAGAGATATTTTATAGTGGCTATAGGCGAAGCAAGAACTTTTACTTTGAACGTAACGCTTGACTATACGGACGAGCTTTCTGGACAGATAGGCGAAGAGGGATACAGATTTATTCGTTTCTCGCCTGCAAAAAGCGATACGTATGAAGTAAGCGGAGTAGCAAAATTTGAGTGGTATGACGATTTGCTTAGATCGTTCGGCTCAAATTTGTACGTAGGAGATACGTATTATCTTAAAATATACGGCGACAGCAACAGCGATTACAACATAACGATTTCTAGAAAAGTTACGTCCATAGCGCTTAGAAATCGTATAAATCTAAAAAGCGGCGTTTATTCTTTTGAAATAGAGGAGTCGGGAACATACACTGTAAGCACGGCAATTTCCAATAACGTTACAGCTTCTTATAGTATAATCAATCTGCGAAACGAGCATTTAATCTCCAATGTCAATGCAGGCGGGAAGTACTTTTTGCATTTTGACGCAGGTATATATTATATAGAAATTGAAACAAGCAACGATGTTGAAGTATTGATCAATTTTCTCAACGCAGACAATACTCAACTCAACGGCAGACTGATCGACGGAGAAAATCACAGCGTAGTGTTTAAGGATAATACTGACAATACTTTTGTATTTGTTGCCAATAAGTCTGATGAGTATTATCTTACGATCTCATATTCGGGAGCTAGATTGATCTTTGACATAACGGTTACAGATAAAGAAGGCAATGAGATAGATTTTACAGAGTTGGATATCAAACAAGACGTACAGGGCACAAGATACGGCATAAAGTTGGATCTTGTAAAAGACAAGACGTATAATATCAACGTATACTATCCTAATGTTGGAGTAACATCATCAGGCGAAATGCCAGCAGAAGTTATGATTTATCTCCCGAAAATTGTAAAGTCAGTTAAATTGTTGCCAGAAAACAGTTCTACATCTGTTACTATTATAGAAAACAGATTGGAAGTAAAACCATCTCCGCGTATATATATGGGAAGGATGCATACTTTGCAAGTATTGAATGCGGCAAACGAGCCTATCAACGTTGATTGGGAGATATCGTCTACTTCGGGCGCGGAGATAGAAAAAGGAGAAAACAAATTTCTGGTAAAACCAAATCAAGATAATGACTCTATCACATTGATATTGCGAGATGACAGAGAGATTTTAACAATCAACGTTTATCTCGATGTCCCATATATCTCAGACGCGTCAATAGACGTATGGAATGGGAGCTTGGATATTAAGCCTGTTAATAACGATAAGCAAAACAATAATAATGACGCAAAAATAACAAAGATCCGTTTAGAAGACAGTTTCGGGCATATAACGGAAGAGATATTGGACAATAGTTACTCACTTTTTAAGGCATTTGAAGCCGGTTTGAAAATCGTCGATGCTGACTGCAATATTTTCTATACTTCTTTCATAGAGATGGACAACGGCTATAAATATTGGTATACGAACGAGAAAGGAATTGCTCCTAAGTTCGTGAAAATTAAAGAAATAAATAGCTCGGTTCTTCAAAATAAAGATGGAATAATTATAGATACAAGAAACGCCGATGTAAATAACGTCACCTACGAAGTGCCTGGGGCAACTCCTAAAATGTTTTTGTTGGGCAATAAAAATGAAATTCTAAACAACGTTAGATTTAATTTTGCAGCGGGAAATATGACTTTGTACTTGATGAATTATAACGTAAATGCAAACAATAACACAGTTTTAGAATTCGATCAAACAAGCGATAATTCAGAAGCATATATAAATTTATTGGGGCGAAATAAGATAACGGGCAGTAGCTCGAACTATTTGGTAAGAGCCAAAAAGATTACTTTCGCAGGAGAGCAAGAAGCAAGCTTGGAAGTTGTTGGATCTAACGGCGCTGACGGCGCTATGGGAGCGAAAAACGGAACGAACGGAACAGGTATTGGCGAAAGCGGCGGAACAGGATCTAATGGGCAGAATGGTATCTCAGGCACAAGCGCTGTGTATTGCCAATCTATCGCTAATTTAAGTAATTGCGCAATATTATTGCAAGGCGGCAACGGCGGACGCGGCGGCGATGGGCGCAACGGAGGAAACGCTTGTGAAAACGGCGGTTTCAATGGAAACTCAGGCGGTAACGGCGGACACGGCGGTGACGGCGGAAAAGGCGGCGCAAGCGGAGTCGGTTGTTCTGTGACTGCGGCTGAGGGATATATTCAAATTGTAAGGGGGCTTCCTGGTTGCGGTGGAAACGGCGGCGATGGCGGCAGAGGCGGAAACGGCTCAAACGGTTCAGTCTTTATTGTGGAAGGCGAATTCTACACCGTTAATTCAAATATTGGTGGACAAGGCGGCATAGGCGGCAATGCCGGAACGTGCGGCGACGGCGATCATGACTGTAAATTGCCTAGAGGTGGAAACGGCGGACGCGGCGGATACGGCGGCAACGGTTCTTCGATGCAAGACGGTAAAAATTTTAAATATACTAACGCAAGTAGGGGCGGCTTAGGCGGTAATGGCGGCATAGGTTGCATTGGCGGTAATGGCGGCGACGGCGGCGACGGTGGCGAAGGCGCCAAGGGACTGAACGCTACTTTGACTTCAAACGGCGGCGATGGTTATAGAGGCGGCGACGGCGGACGCGGTGGCGATGGCGGAGATTATAGATGTGCATCGGGTAGACCTGGTATTGGAGGCGCAGGCGGCGAAGGCGGACCGGGAGGCGCAGGCGGTGACAAAAAATCTGTGTTCAAAGGCGGAGCGCAAGGACCTCAAGGTGCTCCTGGAGGAAGTGGAAGTAATGGAGATGTATATTCGCCAAGCAGCGGCGGTAGCGGAGCGTGCGTCGCTTTGGGTACTCTCATCACTCTTGCGGACGGCAGCCAAGTTCCTGTCGAGACGTTGACGGGCGAGGAGATGTTGCTCGTGTGGAATATGTTTACGGGTAAGTTTGATATCGCTCCGATACTCTTTATTGACAGTGAGATCGAAAGGGAATACGACGTGATAAACCTTTATTTCTCTGACGGCACTTGCGTAAAAGTGATAGACGAACACGGCTTTTGGGATATAGATCTCAATAGATACGTCTTCCTTAGAAACGACGCGTCGCGATATATCGGACATTGGTTCAACAAGCAGACGGTAGATAAAGACGGCAATCTTGCATATACCAAAGCGCAGTTGGTGGACGTGATCGTACAGAAAGAATATACTTCTGCGTGGAGTCCTGTGACTTACGGACATCTTTGCTATTACGTCAACGGTATGTTATCTATGCCGGGAGCGACAAACGGACTTATCAACATATTTGAAGTCGATCCTGATACTATGAAAATAGACGAAGAAGCGTACAACGCGGATATACAAACATACGGTTTGTTTACTTATGAAGAGTTCGCGCAGATATTCGATATCCCCGAAAGCGTATTTGAGGCGTTCGGCGGAAAGTATCTCAAAGTAGCGATTGGCAAGGACTTGATCAGCGTCAAAGAACTTGAAGAGTTGATATGCAGATATTCGGTATTTTGGGAAAGCGAATTAATCTCTTGACCTTTATCTAAATTTGTGTTCCTCATAAACCCACTTCAACTTTGGGAACACAACAAGACGTCGCCCGAAAGGGCGGCGTTTTGTTTATATTGACAAGCTTCGTTATTTTGGTATATATTAATAATACTTAATGCGAGAGGTATTTGTATGTTAGAATTGAGCGAAGGAAATTTGTACAATCGGCTTACCAATTACGCCGACAGAGATAATGAAGAGATATACAAATGTTACACCAAAAGTTCGAGGGGATATTTTCTTGATACGTTTTTTGGCTTGATGTTCTGGAAGTGCGCTCTAATGGCAGCAATATGCGGCATTTTTTGTCTTGTCGCTTATTTTATAAAGGCGGATCATGATTTTTATAACTATTTTATTTACTTCTTTTTTGCGTTGATTGCGTTGATTTATTTGATTGACGTCTTAATCAAACTTTGGTTTTGGAAATATTCAAAGCACGTGATCGTTACAAATCAGGGTATTTGGATAATGGTTTTCAGTACTTTTTGGTGGAGTAAAAACCATAAAGGCAAAAAGAAGATGTTCAGCGCGCATTGGAGCTTCTATGATTGGGGCGAGCTGAAAGGAGTTTTTGTCGACGAAAACTGGATATCCAAAATATGCAAGTTGAAGAACTTTGCAATGGACAGATGGGACGGAGAAGAAGTCGTACGTTTTCTCAAAAGCGAGGAAGTAGACGAAATTATCGAATTGAGCATAAAGCACATAAATCCCAGGAAGAGAAAAAAAGAAAGAGACCCAAAGCCGCCGCGTTTCGGACGCAGAAAGACGGATTATTATAATTGACAAGCTAATTTTGCTGCGCCGTTCGCAAGGACGGCGTTTGTTATATCTAGGTCTTGAAATTGCGATCGCGTTGTGTTATAATTTGTGTAATAAAAGTAGTTTTTGTCATATCAAACTAGATCGTTTATTTTGGCTAACTACGCTCTTTGAATGCAATCCGTTGCGTAAATGAAAGGGTAAAATAAAAAGGGGGAATGAATATGGAAAAAGAAAAGATGAGCGCCTTTGAGGTAGGAAACAAAAACGACGCGTACGCGAAGTATTTCATCGGGCAGAGTTATCTCAATATGCTCTCAACGGAGCAAGTTGTTATAGGCAACGTCACGTTTGAGCCAAGATGTCGCAATAATTGGCATATTCATCACGCGGATGAAGGCGGAGGACAAATTCTTCTGGTTACCGCAGGTAAAGGATGGTATCAGGAATACGGCAAACCGCCTCGCGCATTAAAAGCGGGCGACGTCGTCAATATCTCGCCAAACGTTAAGCATTGGCACGGCGCGGCAAAGGATAGTTGGTTTCAACATCTTGCGATAGAAGTTCCCGCTCAAGGCGGAAAGACCGAGTGGTGTGAAGCCGTGAGCGATATGGAGTACAACGCTTTGCAGGAAACGTAGGATTGAAATTTTACCGAATTTAGCAATGAATTTTTTTGGCAAAAGGGATAAATTTAGAAGAAAAAGTTCAAAATTATATAATTTTTGACAAATTTATAAAAAAATTTTCATAAAGTGATTGCCAAAAATAAGTTTTGTTGATATAATGCAGTTATTATAGGTGGGCATATGACTAAAAGAAAAGTAGGAACATGCGGGTATAAAATATATATGCTCCGCAAGGAAAACGGCTATACGCAATGGCAACTAGGCAAGAGAATCGGTGTTTCTCGCCAAACGATTTCGCATTGGGAATCCAATAAAAACGATATGAAGACTGAAAATATGAAACAGCTCTGCGAAGTTTTTGACGTTGATGTGAAATATTTTGTCGGCGAAAGAGAAAAAGCTGTGACAAATGACGTTAATGTCGAATCAGTGGCTAGTTGCGAGGTAGAAGAAAAAGTCGAGACAAATGTCGTAAACGTCGAAGCAGCGGCTAGTTGCGAGGTAGAAGAAAAAGTCGAGACAAATGACGTTAACGTTGAAGTAGCGGCTTGTTGCGAAGTAGAAGAAAAAGTCGAGTTGAACGAGCCAGTTCAACAAGAAGTAGCAAGCCAAAAGAAATTGACAGCAAAGTCAAAGAAGTTGATTATTGCGCTGTCGGTTTGCTTCGTACTTTTTGTAGTATTTTTGGCGAATTTTATAAAAATTGTATCAGTGCCTGAGATTGAAGGCTTAGTTGTTGGCGATAGGGTTTCATCAACAACTTTCAATTTCAGTCCGGAAAATATTGCAAAAATTCTTATAGTAGCTGTCGTAATCGTTGCGGTTTGCGTGGCTGTACATTTGATACTTGAAGTAAAGAAAAATGTAAAGAAGTCTAAACGTGATTAAAAATAATATAAAGAGGTATTTATATATGACGGAAACAAAAAGAAAGTATTTTACGGCGATCGTTCTTTGCTTGGTTATGTTGGCGTTGACGCTAAGTTGTTTATACTGTTTTGCAAGCAATAACGTCGCAAATGCTCAAACTACTGAATGTGAAGAGCCTGAGGCTGAGACAAGAGGAATTTCCACATCTATCTCAGTCACTATAGGAGTGAAAGAGGGCAGTGTATACGCGGTAGCGCGTAACGATTTTACGCTTGGCATATCCACAATACAAGTATACGTTGAATTATATTCGTCTACTACGTATTCGGAAAACGTAAACGATATGCGATTGATATGCTACAACTATACTGCGGATTTGAATATCTATAAATCTATAGAAACGTCCACTCCGATTGCAGGCGAGCAGAAGTATTGGAGAGCAAGAGTAAGATATAAAATGGACAATCAAAGCTGGGTCACAAAAGAAACAAGAACTCTTTTAGTAAGCGCTGACGGATCAATATTAAATTAAGTAAAGCGGGCAACAAAAAGTTGCCCGTTTTTTGTTATTTACCGCAAAATATTGTAAAGTTTACTTTTTTTTCGCAAATGTTAACTTTTTGAGCGCGAATGTAAA
>CAMWIL010000068.1 GCA_947174325.1 uncultured Clostridia bacterium | reverse complement strand
CCATACTTGCAATTATTATATTGTTTATTTGTATGCTTGTCAATATTTTGAAAGTATGTGGAGCGGGAAATTTGGTATCTTACCACCACACTCAGGACATACTCGCCACCGTGATAATGGCATTAGTCCTCGTCGTTCTCACCCTTGCCGTCTTTTTGTGCGGAATATCTTTTAAGGAAAAGCATATTTCGTATATTCTCGGATTTATCGTATCCAAAGTACGCTATGAAGATATCGTAGCTATAAGACAGGATACGGCAGGCAAATTCTTATTGATATATTATAAGACGAGCGGCAAAGGTATGGTCAAAGACAATATTACCGGTATTGCCGCAGACGTGATAAACGTAACTTGCAACAGTAAATATTTCGATGAAATAATATCAAAAATAAAAGAGAAAAATCCCAACGCGGCGATAGAATTGGTGACACTCAAACCGCGCGACAAAAAGGACGTAAAGTAGAAATGAAAGCCGTACTCGCAAGCAATAATAAGCACAAACTTATTGAAATCAAAACTATGTTGGAGGGTAAGTTTGAAGATATACTCACTCTCAAAGACCTTAATATAGATATCGAGATCGAAGAAAACGGCGCGACTTTTGAAGAAAACGCCTACATCAAAGCAAGTACTATAGCCAAAATGACGGGTATGCCTGCGATCGGCGACGATAGCGGACTGTGCGTAGCGGTTTTGGACGGCGAACCTAATATCTACTCCGCAAGATACGCGGGAGAACCTTGCGACGACGCAAAAAACAATAAAAAACTCTTAGACAAAATCCACGCTCTTGAAAAAGACGGACAAGTCGACAGAACGGCATATTTCCAAAGCGTGATCGTACTGTGCTACCCCGACGGAAATCATATCAGCGGAAGCGGAAGAACGTACGGAAAAATAATCGACGAGTATCGCGGAAACAACGGCTTCGGCTACGATCCTATATTTTTGAGCGACGAACTCGGCAAGACTTTCGGCGAAGCGATAATGGAAGAAAAAAATACTATTTCACATCGAAGCCGAGCGCTAAAAGATTTATTGACCAAACTTTAAAAACGAGGAGAGAAAACTCTCCTTTTTTACTTTTGAGCGTTCAAGTATTTGACATATTATATAAAAAGTAGTAGTTTATTTATTATGAAAAATATAATGGTAATTTCCGATACGCACAACAGACTCCCGAAATCAGAAACTTTTTGGGAAGCGCTGGACAACGTCGATTATATTTTCCATTTGGGCGACGGCGCCAGAGATATCGAGCATCTAAAAGAAGCCTACCCCGATAAACTCGTTTTCGTCTACGGCAACAACGACTGCAAAACAAGCAATCAAGAAAAGACAGTGGAAATCGAAGGCGTGAAATTTTTTCTCACGCACGGACATCATTACAAGGTCAAATCGTCAGATTTAAACTTGCAGTTGCGAGGTTTAGAGTTAGGCGTAGACTGCTGTCTATACGGACACGTTCATATACCGCAATACAGTGAGTACGGCAAAATGAAGTTGATCAATCCCGGTTCTCTTACTTACTCGCATACCTACTGCTATATGACGGTAAAAGACGGAAAGATACTCCACCGCGCTGTAAACGCGGACTTTTGAAAACTCAGGAAATAGGATAAAAGAAAAAAGGTTTAATTATGAAAAGAACTGACATCAGAAACATTGCAATAATAGCGCACGTCGACCACGGCAAAACGACTATGGTTGACCAACTGCTCCGCCAAAACGGCATCTTCCGCACCAACGAAGCGGTAGTTGACAGAGTTATGGACAACGGAGATATCGAAAGAGAAAGAGGCATAACAATTCTTGCCAAGAACACCGCCGTGCATTATAAAGGCGTGAAGATAAATATAATAGACACTCCGGGGCACGCGGACTTCGGCGGCGAAGTAGAACGTATACTTTCTATGGTCGACGGCGTACTCTTGCTCGTTGACGCGGTCGAAGGCTGTATGCCACAGACGAGATACGTACTCAAAAAGGCTTTGGGACTTGACAAGAAAGTAGTCGTTGTAATCAATAAAGTTGACAGAGGCGGCGATCCCAATCAAGTCATCGACGAACTTATAGATTTGTTTTTCGAACTCGGAGCAAGCGACGACCAACTTGATTTCGTTACCGTTATGGCAAGCGCAAAACAAGGCTGGGCAAGTCTTGAAGTGGGCGTAGTAGGCAAAGACATGACTCCTCTTCTAGATACTATAATCGAACAAATCCCCTGCCCCGAAGGCGATACCGAAGACGGTTTGCAGACTATCATATGCAACATCGACTATGACGAATACGTTGGAAGAATAGGTATAGGCAAGATCATAAGAGGCAGTATAAAGAGCGGACAGCAGGCTATCATATGCCATGCTGACGGAACTCACCATCAAGCCAAGATCTCCAAACTCTATCAATTCGAAGGTTTGAAGAGAGTGGAATGCGAAATCGGAAGCGTCGGCGACATCGTCGCTATCAGCGGCGTGGACAATCTTAATATCGGCGAAACTATCTGCGCCGTCGATAAGATAGAAGCTTTGCCCTTTGTCAAAATCGACGAACCTACCCTGTCAATGATATTTATGGTCAACAACTCGCCTTTTGCGGGCAAAGAAGGTAAATTCGTAACGTCAAGGCATTTACGCGCAAGACTTTTCAAGGAAGTGGAAACAAACGTATCGATGCGCGTCGAAGAAACCGATTCCCCCGATTGCTTCAAAGTGTTCGGCAGAGGCGAATTGCACTTGTCTATACTAATAGAAACGATGAGACGCGAAGGATATGAATTTCAAGTATCCCGCCCCAAAGTAATATATAAAGATATCGACGGCGTAAAATGCGAACCTGTTGAAGAACTCGTCGTGGACGTACCCGAAGAATACGTCGGCGCGGTAATGAACAAAATAGGCGCAAGAAAGGGCGATCTGAAAAATATGTTCCCTGACGGCAGAGGCGGTACAAAGCTCGAATTCGATATTCCAGCAAGATGTCTTATCGGCTACCGCAGCGAAATGCTTACCGATACGAGAGGCTTCGGCGTAATGCACCACGTATACAAGGGTTACGAACCGTATAAAGGCGATATTCAAGAGCGAAACAGAGGCTCGCTCATTGCATGGGAAGACGGCGCTACTACTTCTTACGGACTTTTCAACGCGCAAGAACGCGGCAATCTTTTCATCGGCGCGGGCGTAAACGTTTATGAAGGTATGATCGTCGGAGTCAATTCAAGAGAAGACGATATGGTCGTCAACGTATGTAAGAAAAAGCAGCTTACCAACAACCGCGCAAGCGGCAGCGAGGAAGCGCTAAAACTCATTACCCCTACTATAATGTCGCTCGAACAGTGCTTAGAGTTTATCGCCGACGACGAACTCGTTGAGGTCACTCCCAAAAGTATTCGTTTGAGAAAAACCATTCTCGCCAAAGATCTGAGATTAAAACAAGAAGCAAGATTGAAGAAAAACAACTGATCGCTCATAGGGAACGCTTGCCGTTCCCTATTTCATACATTTAGAAATATATAAATTCAAAAACATATCTAGCAAAACCAAAATAAATATACTATTGAAAGTTCTTTGGAATAATGTTATATTAAGATTATGATACCAATGGGAGAATAGGTTTATGGAAAAAGGAAAATTGATAGCTATTTTGACGCCGATAACCGTAGTGTTATTATTGCTTTTGATACTCTTCTCTGTTACGGTAAGTATGACTTCTATGACTTATCTCAATAGAGTTATTACACACTGGGATTCAAGCGTAAAAGACGTCAATCTTTTTCCGCAACGCGAAGTCGAGAAAGCTTTTTCTCCTTATCAATATATGCGCCCTTTTGACCAATCATATTTGTCGTCCTTTAGGATCAATTACATAAAAAACAACAAGACTCTAAGCAAAGATTTGAAAGGTTTTATAAAAGATACAAAGACAACTTCGCTTATCGCAGTAAGAGGCGATATAAACGTTCTTGAAGACTATGGCAACGGATACTTCAATAATTCTCTATACACGTCTTTTTCTATGACAAAGTCTGTCGTATCTCTTCTTATCGGCAAAGCCGTGGAAGAAGGATATATTGATAGCATCAAGCAACCGATATCAGATTACGTAGAAGAGTTCAAAGGTCTGGAAATCGGTAAAAATACTATTGAAGATTTATTGCTTATGAGATCAAATATCGTCTATGAGGAAGATAAATTCCTTTGGTTTGGCGATGACTCTCTTACGTATTGGAGCGACGACCTGAGAAAACTAGCGCTTGAGCACACCCAAACAACAGACGAGTACAATGGAAAATTCCATTACAACAATTACCACCCGTTGTTGCTTGGCATCATACTCGAGAGAACAACCGGCGTAAGCATATCTGAATACTTTCAAAAAAAATTATGGGAACCTCTTGGTACGGAATACGATGCGTCTTGGAGTCTTGACAGTGAAAAGTCGGGGTTTGAAAAAATGGAAAGCGGTATCAATTTCCGACCTATCGATTTTATAAAAATCGGAAGTATGGTGCTGCGCGACGGCAAGTTGATGGCAGAACAAATCATATCTGAAGAATGGTTGAAGCAGTCCACTCTCTGCGAATTCCCTATCGATAAATCTGAGTATGAAGGCACTTTTCTTGAAGGGAAAAACATAGGATACAAATATATGTGGTATACTTGCCCTAATCCAAAGGCAGGTTACGATATAATAGCTTGGGGAAAATCCGATCAGATTTTATACATATCTCCTACCTACAACACGGTTATTCTGCGTACCGGCATTTCCGACGGCGGAGTTTCCGACTGGATTTCCACGCTCCAAGGCATTGCGCGCGACGTGTCAAAATTGGATTTAAAAATATATCCGTCAATAATTCATTGACGGATATACGTCTTCTTTTCATTCAGCTTTTTATTCACTAAATACAGCAAGCGTTTTATGCATATTAGCCACAAGCGGATCAATAATGAATTGGACGATAGTCCCTGATTTAATATAGCAATATACTTCGTTCCAAAGCGCGTAAAAAGCGCACTTTTGATCGCAGTATTTGCTTGCGCCGTATTTTTCTATATAGGTTTTCCTTAGATAAAACTTTTTACCCATGAGATTATCAAATTGAAAAAGATCGTATTCTCTGTCCGCATACATAGAGTTTAGCGGATCGATAAAACCCGTAATATTTCCCTTTTTGTCGACCATAATATTGGCTGTGTTCAAATCGCCGTGGATCAAACACGCTTCCGTGACTTTTTCCGAAAATATTACGTCAAACTTATCCCATGCCTTACGCATCGCCACGATGATTTTTTCCGACAATGAATTTTGCGCAAACATCTCTTCCGCTTTGTCCAATATTGATTTTGCAAACGGCTTATAGCAATCTATCCAATCTTCGCAGTCGGGATTCATAGTATCTCCGAATTTGTTATTTTTACATTCGTGCAGGCTATGAATAGCGCTCGTTACTTTATCTGCAAATTTTAATTTCTTTTTCTTGCTTGCAAAATACAACCCGAAAGTCAACAACGCGCTTTTGCCTTCTATATACTCCATACCATAACAATCTATCGGTATTCTGCCGTCGCTTTTTCTTGAAAACAAAACCGCAGGAAACTTAACCGCGCAATGCTTGGCAAGGAGCTCCAAGTCAAAGATTTCTTTTTTCAACATATTCTGCGCTATCAAAAACTTCAACACTATTTTCCGACCATCGGAAAATTTAATTCTAAACGCGCGCCCAAAAGATCCACCTCCGAGATAATCCACTTTTTTGACTTCCACGCCGATTTCTTCCTTCGCGATCTCTACCGCGTAGTTCTGCGCTACTTTTTTATCCAACGATATTACTTCAACTTTCTCTACTTGCATACAAATTCCCCCAATCATCTCAAATTCTATTTGTTATTTTAAATTCATCAATTCATTCTTTTGCTTGAAAATAATACTTAGCGCCGAAATATGGAGCAATCAATATTACAAGCATTATGTTGAAACCGATAAACGCGCCGATTGCTAAGCTTTTTTCAAAGCTTATATTTTTCAATTTCAAACAAATATATACAAATGCAGGAATTAAGAAAAAAATCCACCAATCGACTATTATGCAAGAAATTATTTTAAGTCCGCCCCACTCCAAAGAATCGTCTAAAAAATACAATAAAGTCACTACTGCGACTTGCAATATCGATATTATAAAGACAACAATCTTATGCGCGTTATTTTTATGGCTCATATTCTGGTAAACTTATTTCTCTTTTTATTTAATTCTAACACATAGCTACTAAAAAATCAATAGCGAGCAAATAGACAATAATACGACTAGAGCGTAGGCCCTAAAACCTACGCTCTTTTTTTATATTCCTAATATAATTTATTTATACTTACGCAACAGCGCCCGCTTCTTCAGATGGCTCTGTAGGCGAAATGGCTTGCGTTATTTCTTCTTTAGAAAACTTTTCGTCAGCCTCGTCTCCAAGAAAAATCAAACCGCAATTCAAATATAAAAGTTGTTCCTCCAAATCCAACTCCTTCTCATAAGTGCCGTCGTCAAAATCAGAGTAATAACCTATAAACGAATCTCCTACGTAGTAGGCAACGTCTTCCCAATATTCTCCGTCAGTGTACGTGATTCTAAACGGGATATAAATAAAAACGGTAAATGGATAATCATCGTATCCGCGTTTATATCCGCAAGCGTCGATTATCTCAAAGCTTTCAAAATCTTTAATATCGGTAGTCGCCCAATCATACATATCTTTTGCGCATTTTACGACTTTTTCAAAACTGGTTTCCTTTGTGCACGCTACGCAACAAACGATTGAAAGCAACATTACTACAACTATAATACAAGTAAAAAATTTTTTCATATCTTTTCTCCTTAGTGATTATTAAAATAATATTAACACTACAGAATTTAGTTGTCAACTATTTATATCATCTCTAAGTTCTATATATCCCTCATGAGTGGTTGTGAATAAAATCGGCTCGGTTTTATCGTCAAAAAAAGCAATATCGTTTATACCGAAGTCTGTCGATTCAGTATAGTCTCCCCAATCTCCTGTTTTCAGCTCGCAAAAAGTAGAAAATCTTTTTAGTTGTGAAAACAATTTAGGAGACGCTTTTATTTTATATAGGCGACACCGCTGGCTTGACTCCGTCCCCCACCATTTATTTACGTTTTTTTGCGCGAAAATACAATCTTGCAAATTATTGATCAAACGCGTATCATCTTCATCTACCAAAACGTATTCTACGTACTTAGTCCTTTGCTCTAATACTTTCAACATTTTAAGGTATTCGTTATGTTCGTTTAAATTTATCGACCTATACATTTTCTCACCTTCTTATATTAGTAATATTTTATCAACAAATAAAAATTTTTGCAAGATTATTAAATAATCATAAATCAATTTAGGGCTGAACATTACAATCAAGCACACACAACCGTTTCAAAATTATTTTTCACTTGAAATACTCGTTTGTTTTTGCTAAAATATCATCATGAGAATTAGGAAATATAATGATAATGATTGCGAAATTGTTTCGCTTTTATTTTATGATACAGTGCATCAAGTCAATGCAAAAGATTATACAGAGGAACAACTTGCAGTTTGGACAAATAATCCCGATAGTCTAAAATCAAGGCGTAAAGATTTATTAAACCAATATACTTTGATTGCCGAGATAAATAGCGTGATTGTTGGGTTTGGAAGCATTGATAAGTCAGGATGTTTGGATTTGCTTTTTGTGCACAAAGATTATCAAAACCAAGGCATTGCTACGGCATTATGCAAAAGTTTGGAAAAAGCCTTTTCAATTATAAAAACTTATGCTTCAATTACTGCGAAATCTTTTTTTGAAAATCGCGGCTATGTTGTAATAAGAGAACAAGAAGTCGAGCGTTATGGTATTAAATTGAAAAACTACGAAATGCAAAAGAAAAACGCAACCTAACGTTCAGATTAGGTTGCGTCTGGTGCGCCTTCAGAGACTCGAACTCTGGACCCAATGATTAAGAGTCATTTCAAAGGAATTTCTAATACTAAAAAATGGCATTTAATCGACACACATTCAATAAAATTAACAAAATAAATTAAATGCTTTTTTTCGTACCCATTGCTTACCCAAAATAATCATTTTGATTTTTTATATTGTTATATTACTATGAAAAAAGACAGTCCACTGACTGTCTTTTATATGATTATTTATGTTTATTACTTTTTAGATTTTTTTCGTTTCCGTTTGTTATGGAGTTCAACCCCTGATTATTATCGGTTTCAGTTGGATTATACCTATTTAAGCCATGTTCATATTCTTCTGGGTCAACTCTTACTCCAAATCTCCATTTATTATAATTATCAATCCAATAGAAAGTGTCCGCAATTAATGTGTACGGTATTTCCTTTCCATATGAA
>CAMWIL010000067.1 GCA_947174325.1 uncultured Clostridia bacterium | reverse complement strand
GTATACGATTTATATAAGTACGCAAACTCTGATAAGAAAACTGTTGAAAAGGCAGAAGGAGAGATTGTAGTATACAATATGTCCGGCGATCTCATGGTTCGCTACAACAACGTAGATTATTACGTTAAAAACAGTCTTGGCGACAATATGAGATACGCGTCTTACGTCAAGAGCAGCGGCGTAGATATAGTATTCCACGACGGAGAGTTTGTGTATAACCAAAACGTACCGATCGAAAACGGTGAGAGCGCAGACCAGTCTATGGATGAAGATAGAGATTTGTTTGACTTATCGACAGGCAATAGACTTTGTTATTTTGAAGAAGACGCTTCAGACGAAAATATCGAGAAATCCGTTTTGTTCAACGCCAATCATGAGCCTGTGAAATACGTTTTTGCGATCGATCTTGATACTATATTTATCAAGGAAGTTGTTGAAACTCCTGATGAAGGAGATCCAAAGACGACTTACGAATATAATATAAGCGATTCCTCTTATTACGGTATACTTTATAATATTTCCGTATCGGCAGGACACTCTTCCAACAATTACGTCGCAAGCTCTGACGCGGTCACTGCCGGTCGCTATATGAGTTATAAGATACCGAATAAGAATACCGACGGCGTTTATGAGATAAACAACGCAGGCGAGTACGCGTATATCGTATTGAAGAACTTTATTGACGCTAAGAACGGTATCGCAACGCCTAACAACTATAAAATAATGCAGAATATCAACTTTAACGGCTATGAAATTGCGCAAATAGATACGTTGAAAGATAATATAAACGGAAACTTTAAGACGTTGTCTAATCTCGTAGTAGGAAACAGTCAACTCACTGAAGATGGAGTGGTCGAAGTAACCGAAAATGCGGGCGACAAGGTCGTAAAGAAATATTCAATGTTTTTGAACGTAGCTAAAGATACTGAGATCAGCGACGCGTTCTATATGGGAATAGGCTTCGTAGGTTATGAGAAAGAAGACGTTGAGAACAGCGTCAGCGAAATCTATGTTGCGCCTATTGCTATCAACAATTATGGTAGCTTGAACAGATTATTCGTGCAAAGCGATTCGATCAAAGCGGACAGCGCATATCTTGCAGGCGTAGTCATCAACAACTATTCAAGTATCTATAATACTCAAGTTTACGCTGAATTGTCGGGCAGGATCGTTGCCGGTATAGCGATAAATAACAAAGCGTTGGAACAGGCTTCGGCTATAATATACGATAGCGGATTCTACGGAAGTATTGACGCGAGCGTTGGCGAATTTATTCAAAGCGAAACGCCTTATATTGCCGGCGCAGGACTTGTAATAGAAAACGTAAGCGGTAACGGCGCGGCTATGATAAATAACAGCGAAGCAATCGGAACGGTCACGGCAACCGCTACCAATCTCGACGCGCTTTACGCAGGCGGTTTGGTCGCTATAAACAGCGGAACAATAAACAGATCTTTCAGCGGCGAATATCACGGCGTAAACCTTGCTGCAAGAGAGGATGTAATTGCAAACGGAAACAACGCGTTTGCGGGCGGACTCGTAGCGCTGAACAACGCGGGCGGTCAAATTATGAATTCTTACGCGACAAACAGAGCTACGGCAAGCGGATACGTAGGCGGTTTTGTCGGACTGAATAAGGGTAATATCGAGAGCGCGTACGCTGTTGGCGGAACTTCGCGCGGTGGAATAAATAACGGCGCGTTTGCAGGTAGCAACGAAGGAACGATCAGTAAATCGGCGGCATATTCTTTGGACGCTTGGGCGCAAGAAACGGATTATTTCACGCTTATAAAGCAAGAAAGTCAGTTGGGAAGTATGATAAATATTCTCTATCCGGACGCAGAAAGACAAATGACTTTGACAGAAAAAGAAGGATTCCGTTATCCCGTATTGATCAGCAGGACGTATACAAAGAATTACGTTGTCGAAATGAGTCCGTCGCAAATTCCGGAAGTCGAAGGCTTTGCGGTGATAGGCGGTGACGTCAAAGAGATATCCATCGTAGAGGAAGATATTTACGGCGATAGAAGCGCAAGAGGCAATAAAGTGGTTATCGTATTGAATTACAAAGAATCGACTCCAACGGGCGGTAATTACGTCAAATTGATATACGGCAAAGTTAGATAATAAAATCTAGAATAAAGTATAAACGGGCAGAAAGCAAAAAAGCTTACCGCCCGTTTTTTTTGAGCGAAAAATCAACATTGACAATAATATTGCGAATTTGGTATAATCAAATAATCGAGAGGAAAATCATCCGTCTAAAATTAGATGGATTTTATATAAGGGAGGGAAAATGAATTCGCAAGAAAAATTGGACGCGTATTTGTCCATTACGCCAAACGTTGCGCAGAAAAGAGCGCAGAGAGAAAATTTCAACGTTTTTTTCCATTACGGTCTCAATACTTTTACTGGTAAGGAATGGGGCGACGGAAAGGTCAGCGCCAAGGAATTCAATCCGTCCGAACAAGATACCGATCAGTGGGTAATGACGGCTAAATCGGCTGGCGCGTACGGTATCATACTTACGTGCAAACATCACGACGGTTTCTGTCTTTGGCAAACTGCTACGACGACGTATAGCGTAGCGTCTTCGCCGTATAAGAACGGAAAGGGCGACGTAGTCAAAGAAGTGTCGGAAAGCTGTAAAAAGTACGGACTTAAATTCGGAATTTATTTATCGCCATGGGATAGAAATCATCCTACTTACGGTCAAGGGGAAGCGTATAATGACGTATATTGCGCTCAACTGACCGAGCTTCTAACTAATTACGGCGAAGTGTTTTGCGTTTGGCTGGACGGCGCGTGCGGATCTTATATGGACGGCAAGCCAAAACAGACTTACGATTGGGATAGATATTTTTCTCTTATAAGAAAACTTGCGCCCAACGCTTGCATATCAAATTGCGGACCTGACATAAGATGGGTGGGGAACGAAGGAGGATTTGCCAGAGAGAGCGAGTGGAACGTAGTGCCGAAGTTTTCTTGCGATATTCAGACTATAGAAGCCAACTCCCAGCAGACAGACGACGGCGAATTTGCAAAAAAGGGCGCGGATATCGTAAGTTCCGATCTTGGAAGCCGTAAGTTTTTGTCAAACTTTGACGAGTTTATGTGGTATCCTGCCGAAGTGGACGTTTCAATTCGAATGGGATGGTTTTATCATAAATCGCAGGACGCGACTGTTAGGAGCGTGGATAATTTAAAAAGGATATATTACGATTCAGTAGGCGGCAATACAATGCTTTTACTGAATATCCCTCCCGATACTAGGGGACTTATTCACGAAAAAGACGTAAAGACGATGAATGCTTTGGGCGAGCATTTGGCAAATTCGGAAAGTCAACTTATAGACGTCAAAGAGATATACGCGCCAATTGCGGAAGATGGGTACGCGATAGAAAACGTATTAAAGTATGAATATGACGAAAACACTTTTGATCCTTTGTCGTATTATACTCCTAAGTCCGATAGTGATAGTTACGTAATAGACGTTAGATTGGATAAGGCGCATAAGATCAACAGAATAAAACTTGTCGAAAACGTTGCGTTCTCTCAACGTATCGAGGAATTTGAAATATACGCTTACGTCAAAGGTAAGCGCAAAAAAGTGGGAAGAGGCACGACGGTGGGATACGGCAGAATAGCGTTTTTCCCCTCAACGATAACAGACCGTGTGGAAATCGTAATCACTCAGTCGAGACGAAAACCTTATCTTGAATTTATCGGAGTGTATGAGGATAACGGATATAAGCCTAAGAAACCTTTTATGCACGCGTTTAAGCAGTGGTTGCATAGAGCAAATTACAGGGCTTTTATAAATAAAGAAAACAAGAAAAACGCTTATTGATATATAATATGATTTTTGATCCCGCGCGTATTATAATAACGTCGAATGCTTTTAATTTATAGCAGTGTATTTTTGCAAGTAAAGAAATTTGCCGAAAAAAATCACGCGTTGGAAGAAATTGTGAATTCTTTTCGCATTTTCATTTTTTATCAAAAACATAAGCTATACCTTTACTATAATAGAGTGAAAAACCGTGAAAAAGACTTGATTTTATAATATTACTATGATATTATATCAATGTAAAAGAGTAATTTGCTCGTTTTTACAAATTTTTCGAGTGAGGCTATATGGATTCACACAGTAGAAAATTCAATACTTCTTTTTTGACAGATACAATGAGCAATGATTGTGTTGATTTTTTGCATAATTCACAGGATACAATTTTTTTAATATACGGAGGCAACGATGAGACCGTTTTTTGAGTCGATTTTCAATTTTGAAAAAGATTCTTCCAATATGGCTATTTTAGCGATGGAAGGCGCGTCTGAACTAGGTAAAAAGGTAGATCAATATCTTGTAAACTGGTACAACAACGAAGCAAAAGCAAGCGGCAAGAAATTTTTCAAGGATACGTTTCTTGTAGGCAACAAATGTCCGAGATTTACCACGGGCGACGGCAAGGGACTTATACTTGACAGCATAAGAGGAAAAGACTTATATATAGTCTGCGACGTAGGTAATTATTCTATAGAGTACAATATGTTCGGTACTCCCAACCGTATGTCGCCCGACGATCATTATTCCGATCTCAAAAGAATAATTTGCGCTTGCGCAGGTCTTGCGAATAAAATAACGGTCGTTATGCCTTTGCTATACGGCGGAAGACAGCATAGAAGAGTTGCGAGGGAATCGCTCGATTGCGCTCAAATGTTGAGAGAACTCGAATTTATGGGAGTAAAAGATATTATCACTTTTGACGCTCACGATCCGCGTGTTCAAAACTCTGTTCCTATCATGGGCTTTGACAACTTTATGCCGACTTATCAGATACTTAAAGCATTGCTCAAGTCTTTCCCTGAGATCAATATGAAGAAAGACAACTTTATGATTGTAAGTCCTGACGAAGGCGCTATGAGCAGAAATATCTACTACGCGTCCGTTTTGGGTACTGATCTCGGTATGTTCTATAAGAGAAGAGATTATGCAAACGTAGTCAACGGAAGAAATCCCATCGTCGCTCACGAATACATCGGCAACGACGTCAAGGATAAAGATATTTTCGTAGCGGACGACATCATCGCCACCGGCGACAGTATGCTCAAACTCTGCACCGAGCTCAAAGCCGCAGGTTGCGGAAGGATATTCTTATCGGCTACTTACGCGTTGTTCACAGAAGGTCCGGAGAAATTCCAAAAAGCGTACGATGCAGGCTTGTTTGACGCGGTGCTTTCTACAAACTTGACATACGCTACGGAAGAACTTTTGCAAAAGAGTTGGTTCGTTCAGGCGGACATGTCTAAATTCGTAGCATATATTATTGCTGCGATCGACCAAAATAAATCCGTGGGTCAGTTGCTTGATCCGCATGATAAAATACACGAACTTATCGAAAAATTTAATGCCGGCAAACCTCAACAGTTGGCAATGAATATAAGCGAGGAGTAAAATGAAAATTGAATGGCTGGGGCATTCGTGTTTCAAGTTGACTGAATCGACGGGAACTACGATTGTAGCCGACCCCTTTGACAAATCTATCGTAGGCTTTGATATGGCAAGCGCGAGCGCAGACGTCGTGACTTGTTCTCATCAACACAAAGATCATAACGCAGTGGTAAGAGTATCCGGTTCACCGCTCGTAATAAGCGAGTGCGGTTTTTGGGAAATCAAGGGCGTAGATATATCTTCTATGCATTCTTACCACGATGAGAAATCCGGAAAGAAGAGAGGAGAAAACTGTATCTTCAAGTATCGTATGGACGGCGTTGATCTATGTCACATGGGAGATATAGGAGAGGAGTGCACCGTTAGACTTGCCGAGGGCATAGGCTCGGTAAACGTCCTTATGATACCAGTCGGCGGCAATTATACTATTGACGCAAAGCAAGCCAAAGAATACGTTGATATCATTATGCCCGATATCGTTATCCCGATGCATTTCAAGACTTCAAAAAGCCAAGTCGATATCGACAAAGTAGACGAGTTTTTGGACTTGTTCGACGAGGAACAGATAGTTGAAATCGACGGATTGACGTTGGAAGTTGACAGAGCGTATTTTGAAGGCGATACGACAAAAGTCATTGTATTCAAAGACGAAACTTTTTAGAGAACGTGGGCAAGAGGTAGCGATACCTCTTGCAAAAGATAAAAATTTTCGGTATAAAAATTTTTCTTTTGTAGAAAATTAAATTACTTATTTATTTTAAGCATAAATTTTAAAGTTTGGTATCGATCAAACAAAATATTCAAATCAATTAAATCATAGAGCCTTACGGCAACTCGTTTTTGGGAGAACAATATGGCAAAAAAGAATTATACTTTGGAAGAACTGAAAGGGAAAAATCTATTCCAACTTAGAGATCTTGCTAGGAAGCTGGGAGTGGAAAACGCAACTTATCTTTCTGAGGAAAAACTAATAGAGAGTATTTATGCGCTCAATTCTAAGGTTAAGAAGACGAATAACGAAGAAGTGGCAATTGAGGCGGAACAAGAGGAAACGTCGACTGATAGATTGCAAGGCGTATACAGCGAAGACGACTTCAAAAATATGACGATACATACCGTCAGAAAAATAGCAAGAGATATTGGTATTAAATCTCCGACAACTAAGAAAAAAGGCGAAATTATAGAAGAGTATTTCCAAATTATCAGCGAGCAAGGAGTTGTTGAGCAAGAACCAGCGCAGAAAAAATCTGCAGGAAGACCGCCTAAGCCTGACGTATTTAGCAGAGTCAGCGATTCCTCAAGCGTAGAAATGAGGTACGATAGATCCAAAGTGTCGGAATCCGTTGTCGATAAAAACAACAACTATGATAAAAATAAAAATCAAAGAACGGATAATAATTCGGAAGACGAAGATAATGCGGAGACGGAATACAGAAGCGGTATTCTTCAACTTCTTGACGGCTATGGCTTTTTGCGCGCGGAAAACTGCGAATGTGGAGATAAGGACGTATACGTTTCTAGCAGAGTAATCAAAGGTATGGGACTTAGAGCAGGCGACTACGTGGCAGGCATTGCAAGAAGAATAAGCGACAACAAACCGCCCGCGCTCGTATCGGTCGACAGAGTAAATCCCGATATGAAATACGAGCTTATTTATCAAAAGGACGAGAAAGGCAACGATATACCGTCCACAGGCGAATATAAGCTTGTCGGATTTGACGGAGAAAGCGGTAAAAATCTTACCGATCTACGCAAAAGACCGCATTTTGATTCCTTGACGCCGATCTTTCCGCAAGAAAGACTTAGATTGGAGATCAATACTGCGGACAAGAGCGTTACAAGAGGTGATTTTGCGATAAGAAGTCTTGATTTGATCGCTCCGATAGGCAAAGGTCAAAGAGCTATGATCGTTTCTCCGCCAAAAGCAGGAAAAACGACTCTTCTCAAAAAGATAGCTAATTCTATCACGACCAACCATAAGGAAGTTACGTTGTTTGTGCTTTTGGTAGACGAAAGACCTGAAGAAGTAACTGATATGAAGAGATCAATAAAAGGCGAAGTCGTATATTCGACGTTTGACGAAATGCCCGAACATCACTGCAACGCTGCGGAACTGCTTATCGAACGCGCAAAAAGACTTGTCGAACTAGGCAAAGACGTAGTAATTATGATGGACTCGCTTACTAGATTGGCAAGAGCTTACAACCTTACTATTCCGCCTACGGGCAGAACGCTTTCGGGCGGTATCGATCCCGGCGCATTGGCAAGTCCGAAGAAATTTTTCGGCGCGGCAAGAAATATAGAAAACGGCGGCTCTTTGACCATTATTGCTACGGCGTTGGTTGACACAGGAAGCAGAATGGACGACGTAATATATGAAGAGTTTAAGGGTACGGGTAATATGGAAATCACGCTTGATAGAAAACTCAGCGAAAGAAGAATTTTCCCTGCGATCGACCTCAACCGTTCGTCTACAAGAAGAGAAGATTTGTTGTTGACTCAAAAGGAACTCGAAGGCGTATGGGCTTTGAGAAAATTGCTCTCGTCGGGTGATTCGCAAGAGACTACCGATCAGCTCTTGACTATGATGCAAAAGACCAAGAACAACGAAGAATTTATCGAATCTATTATTTCGCAAGTTAAAGTCTTGGAAAAGAACGGTTACAGCATACGTAAGTTTATTTAGTCGTGTATTCGACGTAAAGGAAAATTTGCAAATTAAAGCGCGTTTTTTCCACTAAATCAGCATTACAAAAAGTCCCAACGCGCTATACGAGCGCGAGGGACTTTTTCTTATATCGTATATTCTTATTTTTACGTATGGCTTTTAAGTGAATATGTCATTCCAAGCAAAGTGGAGAAATCTCATCCTAACTTCTTCACTCTTCACTATTTATTGGCGGTGTTTGGCTTTAAGTGTATTTTGCAATTATTTAAGCCATATTTTTTAGCGATAGCGAAAGAGATTATGTAAATTAGCTAAACCAAAAACTATGAGCAAATAATTACAAAACACACTTTGCCGCCCAAAGTCCGCGTATTTGTCAATTCGACCTAAACGTAGCGAAGTGGAGAAATATCAAGCTGATTAAACCACGTTTGTTGCGACTGTGGAGAGTGTTGAGATTTTCGTTTTAGCGGAAGGCGCGCCGCTATACACAGTCGCTTACTTATGCATAACTATCATTACTAACTGTAAAATTTTGTTGAAAATATTCGCAAAAAATCAACAAATAGCAAAAAATTCCAAAAAAAGTGTACTTTTCCTGACTTAAAATTCTTGAATTCGACATTGCTTTATTGTAT
>CAMWIL010000066.1 GCA_947174325.1 uncultured Clostridia bacterium | reverse complement strand
AGAAGATCAGATAGAGAGATATAACGAGTATTTGAAAGAGCAGAGGGCGATGAAGCGCTCTTAAACCGCAGTGAAGAGTGAAAAGTGAAGATACTACTTATTATCGCCTTTGACCTATTCGGTCAAAGGCGATTGATAAATCTAGGGTATGTTTGCAATGATAATTTGGCGGCGCTCGGACTACATTCGCAAAACCAAATCTATATGACTCTTCGTTGTCTTAAAATAGTGATAAAACATTTTTTTATTGATAATTATTTAATTGATTATAAAATACCATTATGCTAAAATAAATACGTAAATATTATCGCAGAGGAGTGAATTATGTACAGCATAAAGAAAATTACCGTAGACGCTTATTGGGTTGGGGTAAACGATAGAAAGATCACGTTGTTTGAGAGCGTATATCCCGTAAGTAGAGGAATGAGTTATAATTCCTATCTTGTGCTTGACGAAAAGACTGTTCTTTTGGATACGGTGGACAGTAGCGCAAGTTTGCAATTTTTGGAGAACGTCGAAAAGGCGTTGAATGGGAGGAAACTTGATTATTTGATAATAAATCATATGGAACCTGATCACTGCGCAAATATCGGCGCAATAGTCGATAAATATCCGTCTGTCAAAATAGTTGGCAATGCAAAGACGTTTACGATGATGTCGCAATTTTTTGATTTTGAAATAGAGAGCAGAAAAATAGTGATCAAAGAGGGAGATACGATCAATACGGGCAGACACAATTTTACTTTTGTTATGGCGCCTATGGTGCATTGGCCCGAAGCGATGGTCACATATGATACGACAGATAAAATTTTGTATTCCGCGGACGCGTTCGGTTCTTTTGGGGCAATGGACGGAAATATATTTGCAGATGAATGCGATTTTGAAAACAAGTGGCTTGACGACGCAAGAAGATATTATACGAATATTGTAGGTAAATACGGAGTTCAAGTACAAAGTCTTCTTAAAAAGGCTTCGACTTTGGAGATTTCAATGATTTGTCCTCTTCACGGTCCGATTTGGCGTGAAAATTTAGGCTTTATCATAGACAAATATATGAAATGGAGTAGCTATACGCCTGAAAAGAAAAGCGCGCTCATAGTTTACGGTTCGGTGCATGGTCATACCGAAAATACTGCCGACATATTCGCAAATTCGTTGGGGGAGAGAGGCGTAAAAGAAATAGCCGTCTACAACGCTTCGACAACGCATTTCTCAACCATAATAGCAGAGAGTTTCAAATATTCGCACATTGTCTTTGCGTGCGCTACGTATAATATGTCGCTATTCCCGCCGATGCAGGTAGTTTTGCACGAACTTGCTGAGCATAATTTGCAGAACAGGACTTTTGCTTTTATTGAAAACGGCACGTGGGCGCCAGTTGCCGCCAAACTTATGCAAGAGTGCGTTGATAAACTCAAAAATGATAAGATTATTGAGCAGAAAGTAACAATCAAATCCGCGCTTAATGAACAGAGCTGTGCCGAGTTGGAAAAACTTGCCGACGCTGTTGCAAGCGATATAAACGCTTTATAAGATAGATATTTTTAATTAGGAGACGACAAGATAGTACTACTATGAAAAAGTTTAAAGACGTATTTGACTTATCACCACCTGAATTAACAGTTTGTGTAGGATTTATGCTTTTTGCAATAATAATTTCAAGTATTTTTACATATATTAGCGTAGTCTTTATACATGAATACACATATGTAAAAGAAATATTGCAAAACGGAGAGTTAGTGGAGGCGAAATTTAAGGAAGTAGGAAAACAACGTTGTAGAGATGGTAAACCTGGAGTCGATGGGTATCAATATTTTGCAATATATTGCTATTATGATGATGAAAATAATTATTATGAGATCCATAGTGCGGTTGAATTTTATTCCCCAGAAGAAGTTATTCAGTATGCTGATAAAAATCCAACGAAATCAATATACATTGATGGAAATGGGCATTCGAGAAGTGGGAACGAAACTCTGTCAAAATACATTGTTAAAGGTGTAATAGTTTTTATGATTACAGTGTTGTTTTATGTAATAACATCAGTTGATATTTTGCAATTGTTTCGCCGTGTAAAGATAAACAAAGCAAATAATGCTAGAAAGAAAGAGATAACGCAAGAAGATGAGCAAGTTTAAGAAAAAAACAAAAGATGAAAAAGTTAGAAAAGAGGTAAAAGCATATTTAAGACTAAGATCTCCATTGAATACAAGAGAAATCGTGGCTCAAGATGCGTTAGATAACAAAGCGTATACAAAGTTTGTTCAAGCATTGCAAAAGGAACTTACTGGCGGTCAAATAAATCCTGAAGGCAGCGTTAACTTTGATTGGAACGCTATAGCGCGATTTGTTGTTATACATGTTACCGTTCGCGAATACTACGAAAAAACCGTGCGTATACTTTTATTTGTAAATGTTTCGAGAAACGACAAATTCAACTGCGTAACTCTCTCAATAGGAGACGACAAGATAGATATTCCTCTCGATCCAATACCTGATACAGATTCCGACGCAAGTTTTATCTATGAGAATGCGGCAAAGAAAGTAAACGAATATCTCGTGTCAAAGAGATACGACGGCATAACTTTTTAAGATTTGTAACGCTACAAAAAAATACCGACCTTAACGGTCGGTATTTTTATTATACATTCAAGAAATTTCTTACTTCAATGCTTCTTCGACTGCAACTGCGCAGGATACGGATGCGCCTACCATTGGGTTGTTGCCCATACCGATAAGTCCCATCATTTCTACGTGAGCAGGAACGGAAGAAGAGCCTGCGAATTGAGCGTCGGAGTGCATTCTTCCCATAGTGTCGGTCATGCCGTAAGAAGCAGGACCTGCCGCCATATTGTCGGGGTGCAACGTGCGTCCAGTACCGCCGCCCGATGCAACGGAGAAATATTTCTTTCCGCTCTCAACGCACTCTTTCTTATAAGTGCCGGCAACAGGGTGTTGGAAACGTGTCGGGTTGGTAGAGTTGCCGGTAATGGAAACGTCTACTTTTTCGTGTTTCATTATTGCAACGCCTTCTACTACGTCGTCAGCGCCGTAAACTCTTACTTTGCTTCTCTCGCCAGTGCTGTAAGAGATTTTGTCAACGATTTTGAGTTCGCCGGTGAAGTAGTCAAGTTTTGTCTGCACGTATGTGAAACCGTTGATACGGCTGATGATCTTAGCAGCGTCTTTGCCAAGACCGTTGAGGATAACCTGAAGAGGTTCTTTTCTTACTTTGTTAGCCTTCATAGCGATACCGATCGCGCCTTCAGCTGCGGCAAAAGATTCGTGACCTGCGAGGAAAGCGAAGCACTTTGTCTCTTCTCTCAAAAGCATAGCAGCGAGATTTCCGTGACCTAAACCGACTTTTCTTTGTTCTGCAACAGAGCCGGGGATACAGAAACTTTGAAGACCGATACCGATAGCTTCTGCAGCGTCGGCTGCTTTTACGCAACCTTTCTTGATCGCGATAGCGCAACCTACTGTATATGCCCAAACCGCATTTTCAAAAGCGATTGGTTGAATTCCTTTTACGATAGCCTCAACGTCGATACCCTTATCGGTGCAAATCTTCTTTGCTTCTTCAAGGGAAGCGATGCCGTATTCAGCGAGGCACTTGGTGATTTTGTCTATTCTTCTTGAATAACTTTCAAACGTAACTGCCATTTTCTGTACCTCCTTATTCATTTCTCGGGTCAATAACTTTTACGGCTTCTTTATATCTGCCGTAGCTGTTGGTGAATTTTACCAAAGCGTCGTTTGCGGACATGCCGCCTTTGATAGCTTCCATCATCTTGCCCAAGTTGACGAATTCATAGCCGATAACTTGATTGTCTTTGTCAAGACCGATATGTGTAACGTAACCCTCAGCCATTTCAAGATATCTTACGCCTTTTGCGCCGGTGGAGTACATCGTGCCGACTTGCGAACGCAAACCTTTGCCCAAATCTTCAAGACCTGCGCCGATAGGCAAACCGTTTTCAGAGAAAGCCGATTGCGTACGTCCGTAGACGATTTGTAAGAAAAGTTCTCTCATTGCAGTATTGATAGCGTCGCATACAAGGTCGGTATTGAGCGCTTCGAGAATTGTTTTGCCGGGCAGCACTTCAGCAGCCATTGCAGCAGAGTGTGTCATACCCGAACAGCCGATAGTCTCGACCAAAGCCTCTTCGATAATACCTTCTTTAACGTTGAGCGTCAATTTGCAAGCGCCTTGTTGGGGAGCGCACCAACCGATACCGTGCGTAAGACCGCTGATATCGCTGATTTGTTTGGACTGAACCCACTTGCCTTCTTCCGGAATAGGCGCAGGACCGTGGTCAGTACCCTTAGTGACCTTGCACATATTCAATACTTCATGTGAATATTCCATTAGGAAAACCTCCTTAAAATAATATATTTAATTTCCGTTAAAAATTATACAATACCGTAGGCGAAGATGTCAAAGTATTTGACAAAAGATTTTTGTCAAACGAAGAGGAGCGTTTGGGATTAGGACAAAGTATTTGTTGCGCAATTTTATATATATTGAAGAAAACAAAATGCATTTTAGCCAAAAATTTTCTACATTTCATAAAAATATTACATAATTCCAAAAAAAGTGTACTTTTACTGACCGTATATAATTACCTTGAAATTGCCAAAATTGAGGGCAATTTCACAGAATAATTATATCTTAACAAAAGTTTTTTGGCAATACGTTTCGGTCAGTAAAAGTACACTTTTGCTGACCAAAGAAAAACAGGTACAATATATGGATACTAATAAAAAGATTGTTAAATGGCAATATGTGTTTTTGCCGCTTTTAATAGCGTGTATATGTTTTGGCAGTACAGTATTGTTCTTTTTGCCATACTATACTGCAAAAGCAATGACAAATATTGATCTTGAAGATACGACTAAATACTTCAATATTGGCGATTTGCTTCTCAAAAATTATGAGACACGTACGGACAACGTCGTATTTGACGGAAAGCAACTCGACGTACTGTACGCTGCGCTTTTAGGCGAAGAAAAAAAGACTATCAATGACATTAAGTCTGAGACAAGCGGAACAAGCGCAGTAAAAACGAGCGAAGATTTTCGCAATTCTTACACGGATAGCAAAGATATAGTTGTTACTTTAGGCGGTTATAAATGGACAGCCGTATATTTGTCCAATACGAAAGCTGACGGAAGCGGTGATCCTGTCGTAACGTTATGGCTTGCGAATTCCGATCAACTGCCTGACGATTATAAGACAGCTCAGTGGAATTATTATATGGATAACAGTGGTCCCAGCGATTATCCGTCTAATATGTACAGTTCAAGTATGATAAGAACGCTTACTTTAAATAACGCGGGAACGTATTATGAAGATAATGCGGGCGGGAATCCGCACGCGGTCACACCTAGCGAGAGCAACCCGTTTGCAATATTCACAATGAAAAACAGCTCCACGTTGAAAGGTTCGTTATACGATTTTATTGAAGCTCCAACCAACGTATATTGGCAGGGAACGCTGTCTGCGAAGGACCTCGTTAAGTTTTCCTATAATTGTAGTAATGACGCGTATATAGTAGATCCTACTAGTACAGGATTCTTTGATGAAAGTCACAATTATTATAATAAGTCAGGATATACGGATTGGCAGTATGATAAAATATGGCTTCCTGCCGTTGCGGAAGCCGGAAGAAATGAAACATATCCGGGACTTTGGCAAACCGATGTTTTACAACGTTGTAATGTCTACAATTCTTGGACAAGGACTACGAATTCTGATAACTTTAATAATGTAAGTTGTCTTACTTCCGGTGGCGACCGTAGTTACGATGTTGTTAATGGATTGGGGACTATACGTCCGGCTCTGCATCTAAATTTGAAATCTGCAGATTTATATTCAATTCGAAATATAGACAATCCTAAAGACGTAAACGTAGAATACACAGGACTACCGTTAACTCTAGCAGACGTAGCAGATAGTCAAAAGAGTTGGTATGATCCGTCTTCCATGGACTTGACGTATCTAACGTCAAGTATGGTTAATGCAGATACTTATAAAGTAAAAGCTACTATCAACGATGAATTGAAAGCGGAAGGAGTAAAGTTTCCAGGAGAGCCTGACGCGAGCAAAGGAGAAAACGAGTACACGAGATATTTCAACTTTACGATCACAAAGAAGAAGATAGGAGTAGATATTACTGAAAAAACTGGCGGCGGAGGACTTGAAGTCAATGCAAAGACAGGAGCGGTGTATACAGGAGATACGGAAGTCAACAAGCGAGCGCCTATCTTTGCAGTATCTTACAAAAACAACAGTACGGGAATAGTGTATAATTCTTATCCCACTGATGTAGGAACGTATACGGCAACCGTGAGTATATCCAACGATTGCAACTATGAGTTGGACGGATCGTATACCCATCCGGTTACCGTTTCGGCAAGGAAAATAGCCAAGCCGTCAGTAGGATTGACCACATTGCCGTACAATGGAGAGACGCAGGACTTTACAGTCAGCGGAGTGAGCAATGACGTAACTATAACGGCGGTCACAAGCGGACTGACGTACTCAAATGGTAAACTTAGCGCAAAGGACTTTGGCACGTATAAAGCAACGGTATCGTTGGCAGACGGAGGAAAGAATACTGAGTGGGTCGGCGGAGGAACTGCGGACTATGAAATCACGCTCAACATAGAAAAGGCTAAGTTGAGTATCACGTTCAGTTCGGACGGCGGATGGTCGTGGAACAGTGGAGTATCCAAGACGGTGAGCATAACGGACAACAGGAAGAAAGATAGCGAAGTATTGTCTTTTAGCGTATTGTATGACGGCAACGCAATAAGCGACGTTACGGCGTCGAGTACGTCCAAGCAGACGGATATAGTAATACCGCCATTGTCCAGTCAGTCGTCAGCATATAAGTTAAGCGTAAGTCTCAACGACAGCGGAGACGGAAAGAACTATGATTTGACCGGAATAACTACGCAGGACTTTAATATAACGGATAAACAAATAACTGTATGCGAGAGCAATATAACTTGGTCGTATAGCAACAACGGAACGCAGACGGAAATTACGTCGTGGGATCCCGAAAAGCAATACGAAGTGACGTATAACAAATACGAGTATACGTTCTTTGCGAGCGTAAGCGGAACGGACGGAGAAGTGACTATAGATAGATACGATCTGCCGCAATCGCAAACGACAGTGGGAGAGTATACGACCACGGTATATTTGACGTCAAGCGAGGGAAGCCTGACGCAGTCTAGTTTTACGATCAAGTGGAAGATAAAACAAGGCTTGTACGATCTATCTCAAGTGGAATGGGACTATACAGACGGAGCGTTGAGATATACGGGCAATTCGTTTACCGTGAGATTGAAGAACTTACCTGATGGATTGAGCGTTGAAGACGATTACTATGACGGAAATAAAGAGAAGAACGTCAATGAAGTTGGCTATACCGCTACGGTAATAAGGTTTACAAATAGCGATAGTAACTACGTAACTCCGGACAGCGGAGATAAAGCAAACACCTATATCTACAACGGCAAGGGAGAAGATTTCCCATGGACGTTGACGTGGAAGATACTCAAAGGAAGTTTGGTACTTGAATGGACGAATGAAGTCAAGACGGATAGCAACGGCAAGACGTATAATTTACCGCAGGTAAGCGGAAGTAATTTGTCTTACGTAGATACGGAGAATTACAAGTATTACAGAGATAGCGTAGGAACGAAGGGCGAGGAGATAACGCTGGAAGATATACAGATAGGAGACGGCGCGGTCTATTATTGGGTAGAAGCGACGTTGAAGAGTACGGCGCAAAGCAATTACGAGATAGAGGCGCAGAGCAAGGAGAAGAGGTTTAAAGTAGGCTCGAACAACGAGGAGGTAATCGTAGAGTTAAGTAAGAGCGAGTATACGTACGACGGAAACGCGCACGGAGTGGAGTTGAGCGTAAGAGACGGGAACTTTGATATAAGCAAGCTGACAATAACGTATTACAAAGACAGCGTAAGCGAGGAAAATAAACTTACCGGCGCTCCGACAGACGTAGGCGAGTATATAATAGTAATAGGGATGAGCGAAACAGACCTAGAAGACTATTACTTGTCAAGCGAGCAGATAAAGTATAGCATAGTAAAGAAGAAGATAACGGCGGAGTGGGATACGCATGGGAAGACGCCTGTACTAAACGGTTTGAGCGATAGTGATAAGCAGGTGATAGAGTACGAGTATACGGACGAAGAGGGGAACGTATTAGAGATAGCGCAATTAGAAGCAGGAAAGACGTATAAAGTAAAAGCAAAGATCAAGAGCGAGTATGCAGGGAACTATGAGTTTGTGAACGTAGAGGGAACAGTGTTGGCAGAGCCGACGGTGACGGATGAGCAAGAGTTTGAAATGAAAGCTTACGATCCCGATGACCCGAACGATCCTAATAACCCTAACAATCCAAATAATCCTAATGATCCGGAAAACCCAGATAATAAAGGAGATGAAAACAAAGATCCCGACGATGGAGGCGCGTCGATAGACTTAGAAAAAATAAAAGAATTCTTGCAGAAGTATTGGCAACCTATAGTTACTTTAATAAGTATACTTTTGATACTTATCTTTACGGGTAAGGGCTTGGGATATGCAAGTAAACGCAGAAAGATAAAGAAGACGATAGAAAAGAAATACAGTACGTATTATGCTGCAGCGGGCACAGGCTTGTTTGGGTTGACGTATACGAATTGGACTATAGTGGCGAGCATAATGGCAGGAGTAGCGGTGTTGTCGTTTATCTTTATGTTGCTGGAAAAGAGAGCGTATAGCAAGGCGGAAGAAGAATTAGAGGAAGCAAAGGAAGAATATGCTCGCAATGAGGCAAAACGTCGAGATGACGAAATGCAGATGATGTTTATGAGAATGATGG
>CAMWIL010000065.1 GCA_947174325.1 uncultured Clostridia bacterium | reverse complement strand
CAATTATATAGGTTGCGAGTAAGTTATGTCAATAGCGGATCAAAATTTTAATGCGATAAGGCAGTTTGCCGTATTAAGATTGACATACATTTTTGCATTGTGATAAAATTCAAGCATAAATATCGTTAAAAATTAAATGAAGAGTAAAAATCTATGAATGAGTATCGCATTATCAATCAAAAGACTTGGAAGAGAGCGACGCATTGCGCGGTGTTTAGAAATTATGCCGAGCCAATGTTTTGCGTGACTTTCGAGTTGGACGTAACAAATTTCTTGCAGGCTGTAAAGAAAAAAGGATTGTCTTTTACAATGTCTGTGATCTATGCGGCGACGGTCTGCGCCAATAATATAGAAGAATTCAGATATCGCTTTGTTGGCGGCGACGTGGTTTTGTTTGATAAAATAGATACCGCTTTTACTTATCTCGACGAAGAAACTCGTTTGTTTAAGGTAGTCAACGTTCCTATTTGCGATTCTTTGGAAGAGTACGTTTCTTTAGCAAAGAAAACTGCTAAAGAACAGAAAGAATATTTTACCAGACCTCTCGTCAACAACGTTTTTCAGTTTTCTGCTATGCCTTGGGTGCCGTATACGCATATTTCTCATACAATTTCCGGTAAAAAAGACAGTGCTACGCCACTTTTCAATTTTGGTAAATATACTCAAAAAGACGGCAGAGTAGTTATGCCGTTTTCCGCGCAAGTTCATCATTCGTTTGTAGACGGCGCGCATATAGGCGAGTTGTACGAGAGTTTGCAAGAGTTTATGAATAATATCGAATAAAGGAGAACAAAATGGACAATATAAAATCTTTTGAATTGGATCACGACAAAATGACTCCCGGCTTTTACTGCTTGGGAGAGGCAAACGGGGTGTACACCTACGATATGAGATTTAAGTATCCCAACAAAGGCGATTATATCTCTTACGCCGCTTTGCATTCTATCGAGCATCTTTTCGCCGTTGTGATCCGCAACAGCGAGATAAAAGACAAGGTCGTATATTTCGGACCGATGGGTTGTAGGACGGGATGCTATTTGTTGTTATTCGGTGTCAAAGAGGAACAGGCGAGAGAAATGACTATCAAGTGCCTCAAAAAATGTCTTCAACTCGACTACGTTCCCGGCACTCAACCAAAAGAGTGCGGAAATTATCGGGAGCACGATCTAAAAGAAGCTCAATCGGAAATCAAAGCTTATTTGGAAGTTTTGGAAGACATACACCGGTAAGCAAGCGAAATAACGCAGAAATTTAATAATAAAAAAGTTGCGAATTCTAATTGAAATATCAAAATGATTGTGATATACTCATTATTGTCGCGGAAGCGTATCGAAGTGGTCATAACGGGCTTGACTCGAAATCAAGTAGCCGAGTAATCGGCTCGAGGGTTCGAATCCCTCCGCTTCCGCCAACTCCAAAGACTTGCGTATTTGCGAGCAATAAAAATAAGGGAGAAGTTGTCTCCCTTATTTTTATTACTTGGCTTTTGGGCAAGTCTTTTCCACGGCTACAGCATCGGGACACCGAATTCGTGATGTTCGCAATCTCGCTAATTGTAAGTATAGTGACAAATTTTTGAATTCTTAAGAATTCTTTTGAAATTCTATTGACATTCTCAATTTTGCATGTTATAATTCTGTTACAATATTATTGAAAGGAGATAGATTATATGAATTACGAAAAGATTATTTTTGATATGTTAAATCGTATTTGCATATTAGAAGAAAAAGTTAAGACACTGGAAGAAAAAAAGGCGTCGAATATGAAAATTGGAACAGTTGACATCAAGAATTACATTTTGGCACTTAAGCAAGATGCGATAATAAGAGGCGATAAGTTTATTGAACTTATTTCAAATGACATTCATAATGCTTTGGAACTAAAAAGTCGTATGCCGATGGTTTGCAACGCTATGAAGCAAGCTATGAATGAAAACGATATTATTGTTCATCAAACTGCAAGTGGCTATTCATCTACTTTGACAATTAGATATTTTTTGGAAAGGGAATAATAATGTATAGTAAATATCGTTGCGGAATGACAAAAAAAGAATTTAACGAAACGGCAAATGTTTTGTTTTTTGTAATATTCGGAACAATATGGTTATTAGGAAAATCTGTAAAAAGGATCAAGAAAAACGTCAAACAAAAACGGAGAAATTCGTTTTAGGTTTCTACCTTTCCGCCACAGCTAAGAAGTCGCTATATTGCGACAAAAAGAAAGTGAGGTACAAGTACCTCACTTTTTCTATTTGCCTGCTTTTTTGCGACTTCTTTTTATAGTTACATTGTTGGGCTATCGAAATAGTGACGCTCGCTTTGCTCGCTAGACCGTCACTTCGTTCCTTACGAATCCCTCCGCTTCCGTAATAGTTAAGAAATGTCTTTGACAATTGCGAGGTAAGTTCTCGCAGAAAAATAGGTATCCATAGTGTAAGTATATCGATATTTTAATGTCGATGGGTGTGATGGCGCCTAGCGTAATTATGCCGTCTTCCGGCAGTCGGCATACCTTCTTTTATATTGGCTCTGCCGTCAAGATCTGTGGAGACTTGGTCTTTTTCCGTCTGCTCAACGCTAGATTGAGCCTCTTTATTTTTATCAGGGGCAATAAACCATACTATAAAGTATCCTACCAATATGCTTGGAACGCCGATTGCTAATACCATTCCTCTTGTATCGACGCCAGTAAAAATTAGCGACAATCCGACTATAAGTATAATCGGAAGAAAAATAAAAAAGCATAAACGAAAGAAAATTTTCATAACAGATTCTCCTTTCCTTCAAACGGAATTATAATATAGTTTAAAAGTTAAATGCAAGCATTTGCGAAAAAATATAATACATAAAATGTACTAGGTCAATATCTTCTCACGAGTACAATTTTGATAATTTAAGAAAATATTTCACAAAGGTTTGCCAAGCTAAAAATTATTTGTTATAATTCAATCAGATATAGATATTAATCGGGAGAAATGTAATATGGAAAAATTTATAATAGTAGCTGGTTCACCAAACAGTGGGAAAACAATTTCCACAAATATGGTAATAGAAAAATTGATTGCAAATGGCGCAATCATTGATGAGTATCCTACTGGAAGTAGCGTTGAATTTTGGAAAGAAAACAATATGAAAAAAGGCGGAACAGTTATATTGGGTTTTAATGGGAAACGAATTGCTATCATAACATATGGGGATACAGTAGGCGATATTGAACCATTTTTTAAACTTCCAAATGTTCTTACTTGCGATGTAATTATTTGTTGTTCTCACGCTACGAGAGGTAGAAAAGTATTTACTTATTTCCACAATTATATTAAAACAAATATAGATTTGACAAAAACTAAAATTGTGCCTATTCATAAAAACTTTTTATGTGGAGATCAACACGATGTTGAAAACGAATGTACAGCTAATTTAATTATTGACTTGTTATAGGGTATTATCAACAATGAATCGAATACATCAATCTCAATGACTTGTGAGTTTGCAAGCAATAAATAAGGGAGAAGTTATCTTCCTTATTTTTATTGCGCTATTTTTGAGGAGTTTTTTCACGGCTCAGAGTCGGATGTTAAATATGTGACGCTCGCGAGAGACATATCACAAGCTTACTATACTATCGTTACGTTTCTTACGAATCCCTTGATTGATATTGATTTTGGAATAGATGGGGGATAATGCGTTAAATCTCTTTACTTTTATTAAAATAAAGGATATACTAAACGCACTACAAAAGAGAAATGAAAAGCAGGTAATATGAAACCAGAACTTTTTAATAGTTTGAAAACGTATAAAAAGGCAAATATATTCAAAGATTTGCAGGCAGGACTAATGGTTGCTATAATAGCAATGCCGCTGTCTATTGCTTTGGGTATACAGTCTGTTCCAGGTGAAGTATCTTCGCACGGGATACAAATGGGATTGGTAACCGCAATAATAGCAGGATTTTTTATATCTGCTTTCGGCGGCAGCAGATTTCAGATAGGAGGACCTACTGCGGCATTTGTCGTTATATTGTTCGGCTATTTGTCAAATCCGGATATAGGCTTGTTGGGACTTGCGATAGCGGGAGTGGCTGCCGGCGTAATTTTGATCATTATGGGTCTTTGTCGAGTGGGAAACGTAATGAAGTTTTTCCCATATCCGATTATTATAGGATTTACCACAGGAATAGGCATAACGCTTATGGTTGGACAAATAAAAGACCTATGCGGATTTAATTCGTCGGGTACAGACGTTATAGAAAAATTGGTTTCATACGCTCAAAATATTACAACTTTTAATTGGCTTACTTTCGTTGTGGGCGCGGTGGGGCTTTTGTGCGTAATTGTCTTGCCTAAAATCAATAAGAAAATTCCTTCGGCATTTGTGGCATTGGTAGTGTGTACGGGACTTTGCGCGCTTCTAAATAAATTTTGCGGAGCAAATATAGAGACTATAGGTTCTAAATACGGGGATATAAAAGCGGGATTCTTTTTACCGGACTTTTCGCAGATCGCAAACGTTAAGGTTGGTTCTTTGATAGTACCTAGTATAGTTATAGCGTTTTTGTGCGCGATAGAAAGTTTGTTGTCTGCGTCGGTTGCGTCAGGACTTACTAACACGCCGTACAATCCAAATCAAGAACTTTTGGGACAAGGTATGGCTAATATATGTTCGTCTCTTTTGGGCGGACTTCCGGCGACGGGCGCAATAGCCCGTACGGTAGCCGGAATAGAAAACGGCGCAAAGAGTCCGCTTACAGGCGTGTTCCATTCAGTGTTTGTGCTGATAATGTATTTTGCGCTTATGAGCGTGTTAAAATTCGTACCGCTTGCCGTATTTTCGGCTATACTTATATCGGTGGCAATCAATATGAGTAGATTTCCGCTCTTTTTCAAGATGTGTAAGTTTGGCAAACGCGACGTTGCGGTGCTTATAATCACGTGCGTTCTCACCGTGGTATTTGATTTGACTTACGGCGTTATTGGCGGAATAGTATTGGCATTGCTTGTCAACGTACAAAACTTGCGCATAAAACTCACCGTAGAAAATTCGGAAGAGGAGTGTCCAACGCTCATAGTCAACGGAACGCTTTATTTTATAAACGTAAATAAGTTTATCGACGTCCTAAATAAAGAATTCGAATTGAAAAACGAGGTAATTGTGGATTTGTCGGGAGTAAAACGAATAGATTCTACTTCGCTAGAAAAAATCGTAAAACTTAACCGAGCAATTAAAGCGCAAGGAAAATCGTTGGAGCTTGTAGGATACAACGATAGAATACGCGCCCGCTTGGATAAATACTTTAAGGTGTTTTAATTTAGTTTAGAGGTGATTTTAAAGATGGTTTGGATATGCGTTGGAATTGCGGCGACAGCGGTTGTTTTGGCGAGCATAATTGTGTTCGCGTTATATCGTTTTGGACTATTGAGCGCGTATCACCCTATGAAAAAAGCAAAAGACGATCAAATTAAAATTGCTTGCGTGGGCGATAGCATTACCTACGGATGTATGGTGAAGAACTGGCGCAAGAATAATTATCCGACTGTCTTGGGAAAAACGTTGGGAGATGAGTACTGCGTCAACAACTTCGGATATACAAACAGAACTGCAATTAAAAGCGCAGACTTTCCGCTTGTCAACGAAAAAATATACAAGCAAAGCCTTGACTTTGCCCCTAATATAGTTTTTATTTTACTAGGAACAAACGACTCCAAAGCAAATAATTGGGATAAGGATAAATTTATCAAAGATTACGGTGAGATCATAGACAGTTATTTGCAGTTGAAGTCTTCGCCCAAATTATATATGATCATTCCGCCGCCTGTGTTTGAGATCGGGGGAAAAGTATTGTATAAATTGAGAAAAGACGTCATTGAGAATGAGATTTGTCCGGCTGTGGAATTTATCGCGAATTCAAAAGGTATCGAACTTATTGATATGCGCGAGCTCTTTGACGGTAGAAAAGAACTTTTTTCCGACGGCGTTCATCCAAACGCGCAAGGCTGTAAAATCTTCGCTAAAAAGATCTTTGACGTATTAAGATACAATACAATTTGATCTACTTAAACATTTGAGATACTTTTACGTCCAATACTCTCGCTATTTTGAAAACGATATTTACTCGGCAATCTTCGCCGTTTTTTAGTTTTTTAAGCGAATTGGGACTTATTTTACACAATCTGCAAAACTTCGTAACCGTCAGGTTGTTGGCTTTGATATAGTCTTCTATCAGTTTTACGTTTATAAATGGTTGCATATTGACCTCGCTACAGTGTTTAATGTTTTCATTATATTACATTGAAATGCGTTTGTGTTAAGATATGGCGAAGAGCCATAGAAATTTTTATAACCCAAAAGGAATAAGGTAATTTGACATAGATAAATTGTTATGATATTCTAATAAAAAGAAAAATTGGAGAGTGATATTTTGGATATTAAAGACATAGAAAAACAATTTAATTCTGTAGCGAAGAAGTACGATATCAACAGAGAAAAATTTATTCCTTGCTTTAACGATTTCTATAAAACCACGACCGAATTTATTGCAAGTTGTATAAATGATCCGAAGCGCATTCTGGACTTGGGCGCAGGGACGGGATTATTGTCTTATTTTTGGTATCAAAAGTTACCAAAACCAAATTACGTTCTCGTAGATATAGCGGAAGATATGTTGAAGGTCGCAAAAGAGAGATTTTGTGGACTTTCTAACGTGAAGTATGAGACAGCGGATTATTCAAAAGATCTCCCCAACGAAGAATTCGATACTGTCATTTCGGCTTTGTCGATACATCATTTGGAGCAAGATGGCAAAAGAAATTTATTTGCAAAGATTTACGATAAACTTCCCGTTGGAGGAGTGTTTGTCAATTATGATCAATTCTGCGGTGGCTCTTGCGAAATGAATAGATTTTTTGATAAATATTGGGAAGCTCAGTTGTATAAAAGCGGACTTAGCGAAATTGATATTGAAATGTGGAAAGAGAGAAGAAAACTTGACAGGGAATGTTCAGTCGAAGAAGAAGTTGATATGCTCTTAAATTGCAAATTTTCTAACGTCAAATGCGTCTATTCGTCGCAAAAGTTTGCAGTCATTATGGCTATAAAATAAGGAAAATACGAGGTCAGCAAGTCGGCAAAATCTCTTGGTATGAGAAGAATATTATAACAGTGGATTAGGCGTAATATGAACTATAAAATCAGAGCAATAGAGAAAGATGAATATCCGTTGTTGGACGAATTTTTGTACAACGCTATATTTATTCCCGACGGCGCAGCGCAGCCGCCGAAATCAATAATAAATGCCCCTGAATTGCAAGTTTACGTTGAGCATTTTGGAGAAAGAAAGGGGGATAACGCGTTGGTTGCGGAAGTAGGCGGTAAGGTCGTCGGAGCTTGTTGGACTAGAATAATGAACGATTACGGACATATAGACGACGACACGCCATCGCTTGCGATTTCGCTTTATAAAGATTTTAGAGGAATAGGCATAGGAACGGCGTTGTTGAGAGAAACAATCAAATTAATGAGCTCAAAAGGCTATCGGCGAATTTCTCTATCCGTTCAGAAGGCAAATTTCGCAGTAAGAATGTATGAAAGGTCGGGTTTTCGCATAATCGAAGAAAAGCGCGAAGAGTACATAATGGCGCGCGATTTATAAAAATATCGGCGAGGGTAGACCTCGCTTTTTTAATTGTATATTATTCGCTTATCAAAAAATTACCAACAAAAAGCCGGTCAAAAGTCCGATAAAGAGAGAAAAAGCGGGGAGTTTGCTTTTCCACATAAGCAGGGATTCGGGGAGAAGTTCGCCAAACACGACGTAGAGCATTGCGCCGCTTGCAAAGCCGAGCGATAGAGTGAGCATCACATCGTTTATTCCGCCGAGAGCGTAGCCTAAAATCGTGCCGAGTACGGTGGGCAGACCGCTTAGAGCCGTGAGCAAGACGGCTTTGATTTTTCCCATACCTCCGGATATCAAAGGCACGGAAACAGCCATACCTTCGGGGATATTGTGAAGCCCTATGACGATTGCCATAATAAAACCGCTGCCTGTGAATAAGTTGGCGAGCAAGTCGGGTTCTAAGGCGTAAGACGCGCCTATGACCATACCTTCGGGAAGATTGTGAAGAGCTATCGCTATCATCATAATCAATCCCGTTATCAATAAATTTCGGTCGTTGTTTTTGTCATTTGAATGAACAGATCTGCCGTCAGCGAACTTATCTATAAGGAAGTTGAGAAGGTATATTACGCAGTAACCAAAGATTACGGAAATCACGACTATTATCGGTGTGTACGGCGGGAAAAATCCTTTTCGCATCATCGTTATCGGTCTGCTCATAAGGTCGAAACATACTACTGCAAGCATGATCCCCGCCGCAAATGAGAGCAAAAGACTTACGATCTTATTTGATTCGCGACGTAAAATCGCGCCGATAAGACCGCCGAGTCCTGTGCCTATCACTCCGGATAAAAGCGTTATTACGATAATTGCAAGATATTCCATTGAGTTCCTTTCAAAAACGCGCCGTTTGGTATATTTTATGACGGCAGATTTTTTATAAGAATTGATATGCGAAAATTCCTAGCCGCTTGAAAGGAAATAATTATTTGACAGTATTAAAAATTTTAATCATCGGATTTATCGGACAGTACGAGTTTTGCAAAGGCTTCAAAAGTATAACCGTCTTTGCTTGGATAGCCGTTTGCCGCTTTGAAAAAACAAGAAGGGATCTCTTTCTTTTTGATATTTTTTGCTATACACAGAGAACATCCCTTGTCGTGATTGGTAGGATGAAGAGGACAGGAGTAGTCTTTGCAGGTGCAAAATTCGCTCAAATTCTTTTCCATTCGATACCTCGCTTACGTGATTTTATATTGTATATATTATATAATTAGATATGACGATCAGTCAACGGTTGGGAAATAAAAGTATTTCGCTATCAGGGCGTTTGGCCTGCCG
>CAMWIL010000064.1 GCA_947174325.1 uncultured Clostridia bacterium | reverse complement strand
AGTACGAGATAGTAGACAGCGAAGACAACGTAGTAGACTACAAGGATTTGAAAGCAGGAAATACGTATAGGATAAGAGCTAAGATAAAAGAAAGCGAGAAGAATCATTTTATCTTTGAAGACGGAAGTACGGAAACGGGCTGGCAAGAGTTTAGCGTAAGCGCGAATGATAAGTTGACAGATCCGAACGATCCGACAAATCCGTATTATCCACAGGTAGATCCAGAATTGCCAACGGATAGCAATGATCCTACGAATGATCCAAACGATCCGGGCGATGACAAAGACGGAAACGTAGACTTAGGCAAAGTGGGAGAATTTTTGCAGAAGTATTGGCAACCAATAGTTACTGCTATAAGTATACTATTGATACTGATATTTACAGGCAAGGGCATAGGCTATGCGAATAAACGTAAGAAAGCAAAGAAGACGATAGAGAAGAAATATAGTACATTCTATGCGGCGGCAGGCACAGGCTTGTTTGGTTTGACATATACGAATTGGACTATAGTGGCGTGCGTAATGATGGGCGTTACGGTACTTTCGCTAATCTTTATGATACTGGAAAAGAAATCGTATAGCAGAGCGGAAGAAGAGTTGGAAGAAGCAAAGGAAGAATATGCTCGCAATAGAGAAGAAACGATGTATATGCGAATGAACGGAGGACAACAGCAAGCAGGCTTTGCATACGCAGGGCAAGGTTTAGGCGCAGACGAGATAAGAGGAATAGTATCTGAGACGATGACGGCGATGTTGCCTAATTTCCAACAATATCTACCTCAACAAGCCTCTAACAATGACGAGCTTGTTGAGAAACTCGTTGAACAAAACGCTCAAAACGAAGAGAGGATAAAAGAGCTTACCACTCACAATGAAGAGGTGATAAAGAACCTTGCTCAAGGACAAGAAAAGTTGATGAAACAACTTGCGAAGCAACAGTCTGTTGAAAAAATCGTAGAAAGAGAAGTAGCGGCTACTACTGTAAGCGACGAAGTATTGGAAAGACTTGCAAGCAAGCTTCAACCAGCAACAACGGACGATACGATAAAGCGTATACTAGACAATCAAGAGAAGTTGATGGAAAAGATACTGGAACTATCCGCTAATCAACAAACTAGCGAACCGCAAGTGATTGAAAAAATAGTGGAAAAGGAAGTGCCCGTCGAAGTAGAAAAGGTGGTCGAGAAAGAAGTAGTCAAAGAAGTACCGGTAGAGAAAATAGTTGAAGTACCTGTTGAAGTGGAAAAGATAGTAGAGGTGCCGGTAGAGGTAGAGAAAGTAGTAGAGAAGATCGTAGAGATACCTGCTGCGAAACCTGCGCCAAAAGCAAGAGTGACAGCTCCTAGACTTACGCTTGACGAGGCTTACGCGAAATTATCTGCAAAGCAAAAGAAGATATTTGATACTCTCAAAACCTACGCGTTGAGCAAAGACAAGTGCAAAGAGAAGAAATCTACGTATTCTATCTTGCTTGGACAATCATCTGTCAATCCGCTTGTGAAGCTTACGATAAAGAAAGACACAACGGTAGCATTGTTCAAGATGGAAGACGAATACTTCAAAGACATCCGTCGCAACGCTACGAATGACGGAACGAAAGTAAAAGTCAAAGAAAGCGAGTTGATAGTAGCGGATATGCAAGCGTTGGCTACGGCAAAGGAAATGGTAGATTTACGCGAGGATCAAATAGAGCGTTATAATGAGTATTTGAAAGAACAACGCAGTATGAAAAAGTAGAATACCACTCTCCGCGGTCTTGACAAACGCTGTTTAATAGTAAAAGTGAAGAGTAAATAAACTGCGCATTATCGCCTTTGACCTATTGGGTCAAAGGCGGTTGAGTGAAGAGTGAATAGTTAAGAAGTTAGGTAATTTATTTGTGAAAAAGTATTAGGCAAGTCAATGACGGAAAAAAGAGCAAGCGCTATGCTTGCTCTTTTAGTATTTACCCGAAATTTTTACACTACGTAGACTTTGACCGAATATCCTTCCACAAGCGTTTTGAATTTGCCGTTGGTTTCTACGGTTTCGCCAGTCCACTGTTCGGTAAGGGTATATGTATTTTTGTGGTTCATTTGCACGTACTTGTCGTTGATCAACGTTTGCAGATCTACGCTTATTTGGCGATCGCTTTTTTTTCTGTTGAAAAGACATATCGCCGTTCTGTTACCCGATAGCGGTTTTGCGAGAATATCGACTGCGCCTTTCTTCATTAATTTAGCTTGCTTTCCAAGAGGATCTTGATTTATTGCTATCATATTTTTATTGGTCACTATATCCAAGACGTCTTGTTTGACGGAGCGCAAATCGTTGCCTAGTATAAGCGGAGCGCTCATCATACACCATAGGCTGAAATGCGATTTATTCTGCTCGTAAGTAAGATTGCCGTTGCCTACTTCCAGCATATCGGGATCGTTCCATGCGCCGACAGAGGAGTATTCGTGAAGTTTTGCGGTATGGCGATAGAGCATTAAGATCCATTTCCAGTGCGGATTTATATCCGGCGTAGTACGCCACAGATTGCCCGCTTTTGCGCCCCATTTATACGGCTTGTTCAAGCCCCATTCGCAGATAGAAAACGTTATTGGTTTTTCTTCTTCATTATTTTCTTTTGCGACGCGCGCAGTCGCCTTTTTTAGGGCTTGTCCCATTTTGTAGTATTGCAACGCGGCTGAATCGGCGCGGCAGGTGATCGGGTTGCTCAATTCTATCGAGTTCATACCCTTTTTGAGGTGTACGACTTGCTGAAATCTGGCGGTTGTGTTCCAGAATTTTTGATGCGGGAATTCAAAGATATGATTTACGCCGTTGACCTTTGCGACAAGCAATTTATTGTACCAGCCTTTTTTCTTTATGCACAGCGTCAAGACGTATTCTCCCTCGTCGTCAATGTAGATATTATCAAAAGTAGCTATTCCGCGAGCTTTGTCAAGACCGGAAATATAATGACCGCCTTGAACTTTCTTCTCAGGCATAAACTTTGCAAGTCCTTCGAGTTTTGCGTCTTTGCAGGGGATAACTCTGCCGTTCTTTTCGCCGAGCGGAACAAGTTCCAACGCATATACCAGTGGAGCGTATTTGCTGTATCTTTCGTTGTGGCAGAAATCGTATTTGAAATATTCAATGCCCCATCTTGCGAAGTTGAGGGCGTCCTTTTCCTCGTTATGCAGGCTTGCGGGTAGGTTTTCGCAGGTAAGAGTACCGTTTGAAGAATATATTCCCACTTTCAAGCCCAAGTCGTTGAGTTTGGCGACGAGATACGGTATTCCGCTTTTGAACTTGACTAAATCGCCTTGAAGGTTTCCGTTTTCGTCTCGCATATTGGAGTGCCAGTTGTCGTCGATATTTATGAATTTGTATCCCGCGTCAAGCAGTCCTTTTTCTACCATTGCTTTTCCGGTGTCGAGAATAAGATCTTCGTCAATAGTATTTTTGAAGGTATTCCAACTTGCCCAACCCATAGGCGGCGTAAGCGCAACGCCGTTGTCGTATTTCTCGCCCAAATCGAGTTTTGCAGTTCTTTTGCCGGGAGTAAACAACATTTTGAGATAACATGCCGGACACATGCCGTTTCTTTTCATAAATTCACCTCTTATTTAAGTTGCATAGCAATCTTATTATAAATCATTTTACCATAATGCCGCAAGGTAGTCAATAGCGACTTTTCAATGTAGTTATATTCCGTATATATTGAAAATTGACTTAGATATATAAATAATTCGTATGCCGATCTATGGATTATTGATTGTTAAGAATAAGACAAATTGACGGCTCTTTTGCTTTGTAATTCGCGTTTATGTTTATATTTAAGCGATTTTTTGTCAAAATCGTTGACAATCCCGCGCTTATATAATAGATAATATAATCATATTGATTTTACAGAGGATGATTATATGAAAAAGTTTATAAGCCTTATATTGATCCTTGCCGTGTGCGCGTCAGTTGCGGCTTTTACGCTTGGATGCAGCGGAGCGGGCGGCGGTAACAATTTTGTAGTTGAGGACAAAAACTTCGGCAATTATGACGAAGCGAACGTAGTCGAGGGTATGAGCGCGTACGATCTTGTTATGGAAGCATATGCAAATTTCGTTGACGATACGAATTTCGTAAGAGAAGAGTACTTTACCTTTGCGGCGGGCAACGGCGGATCGCTTGCGTCTAGAAATACCCACCTTATTCGCAAAATGCAAGGCGATAAGATATATTCCCAAGAAGTGATTTACGGCACGGGTATGGACAAAGGCACTTGCGTTACAAGATACTATTACGACGGCGAGAAAGCTTACGAAATAAACAACTCTGTGAAAAAGAACGTGTCTTATGACGGCAAGACGGGCGAGTTCGGCATAAAAGATTGGGGAGAATTCCAAGAGTTCGAAGGCGACGTCGAAGAACAAAATTGGTTGATCAAAGACAAAATAACCACTTACGATATTTCAAGCAAAGAATACATGTCGGAAAAACACAACGACAAAGTATATAAAGTCGGAGAAACGTACTACTGCGCTCTCACAATAAACTGTTCTATCGAGATGATGACGTCGGTTCAAAGAGAAGCGATGCAGGAGTTTCTCGACACTCTGTCCGCGCAGGAAAAAGGTTTTGTTATCGAAGATACGACGCTTGATTTTGCCATCGCGCAAATCGACGGCAAAATGAAGTTTAAGATTTGGAGAAGAAACGAGAAGTACACAGGAAAGCATTCTACCGGTATAAGCGTATCTTGCGAGCAGACTTGTTTGAGTTATTATAGATACGGACAGGGATATGAAATTACTTCCGACGATTTGCTAAATCTTGCATGATAAAAATGACCAAATACCGTCCTTTTTTTCGGGAATTTATCAAAGCGTATTGCAATGAGCTAAATAGTGTGTTAAAATAAAAACGTTGATCGGTTATTGTTAAAGATTTATATTATTATTTTTCTTTGATTCATAATTTCTCAATTTTTTATAATACGGAAATCTAATAACGATAAGTAGTTTAGTAAAGGGGAAAAATGGAAAGATTAAAGCTTATACCTTATCCAAAGAACGTAGAAATTTTTGATGGAACGCTTGATTGCAAGACGTTAAAACTTTGCGGACAAGATTGTTTTGCCGCCGCAGATTTTATGGAAAAGGCAAAAAAGTCGGGCGTTGATTTTTCGCAAGAGAGCGGCGTGGAAATTAAGTATTATGCAGACTGTTCGGATATCGCCGACGCGGAGGGGTATGAACTCACAGTCTCCGCCGACGGAATAGAAATCCGCGCCTCGTCACAGGCGGGATTGTTGTATGGATTTTGTTCGCTAAGACAACTGCTTTTTAATTACGGCAACGCATTGCCGTACTGTAAAATTCAAGACGAACCTTATTTGAAATACAGGGGTTTATTATTTGACGTAGGCAGATACTTTTTTGAGAAGAAAGACGTGTTTGCTATTTTAGATTTTTGTTTGTTGCATAAAATAAACGTTCTTCATTGGCATTTGACGGAAGATCAAGGTTGGAGAATAGAAATAGATAAGTATCCGCTTTTGACGCAGAAAGGAAGCAAAAGATCGCATACGAATTTCGGCGTTAGACCGCACGGAGGTTTCTATTCCAAAAACGATATAAGAGAAATCGTCGCTTATGCCAACGAACGCAATATCCAAGTCATTCCCGAGATAGATATGCCAGGTCATATACAGTCGGCTCTTGCTTGTTATCCTTATCTTGGTTGTTTTGACAGAAAGCTCAAAGTAGCTACTCACTGGGGGGTAAAACACGATCCTTTATGCGTAGGAAAAGAAAGCACGTATGAATTCGTATTTGACGTATTGGAAGAAGTAATAGAGCTTTTTGGTAAAAATACGAAATATATCCATATCGGAGGAGACGAAGTTTTCAGACATAGGTGGAAACTTTGCGAACACTGTCAGTCGATATTAGAAAAAGAAGGACTCAAAGACGAAGAAGAATTGCAGATGTATTTTATGCGCAGGGTCAGCGAATGGGTAGTCGATAAAGGATATATCCCTATTATGTGGAACGGTTTGAATAGCGATAAGGTAGTACATCCTCAAGGCGTTTGGCATTTTTGGAGCGATGAACGCGGAGGTAATAATGACGTAGTAATAAGATCCGCGAAAAACAGCGGCGGATATATCAACGGCAATTCCGCTTACAGTTATCTTGATTTTCCTTACGGTTGGTTGAGTGTTAAAAAAGCATATGAGTACCAGCCTTTACCGGAGGGTTTCCCCGAAGACAAATTCGTCGGATCGGAAATATCTCTTTGGACGGAGTACGTGCCCAACTTCAAGACGGCTTGCGCAAGATTGTTGCCCAGAGCGTGCGCGTCTTCAGAGGCTATGTGGTTGGAAGGCAAGAAGGATTACGTCGAATTTGAGAACAGATTAAAAAGTATGGTCAAATATCTGGAAACTCAAGGGTATAAGTCCTGTTCGCTCAAAAAGGCTAATCCGTCAAAACTGAGAGGAGGTTTGCAAAGCGCTTGGTTCAATCGAAGAGTTTTACATTGGCAGGGCTTGCACAACTTGATAGACGACGCCTATGTGGAAAGGAAGTTTTCCAAAAAAAGGAAGAGAAAGCAATAGTATTTTATGATATAATTGACTGGGGAGAGAAAGCGAAGAGCAAGACGTCATATTTTCGAGAATTTATTTTTAAAATTTTTGACAAATGTGTCGATATTTATGTTATAATAGAACATATATGCGCTTTCGCACTATTTATATTGAGTAATCGGCTTTATCGCCGAAAATAAATTGCGTGATTTACGCAGGAGGGATTATGGGAAAACAAAACGTCTTTCAGAAGGTGGGATTCCTTGTAAAAGACTTCTTCGGGCATTGGAATACGCCTCCGAAAGAAGGGTATTACCTACCTAACAAAGAGTTCGTCGCTTATTCTGTCGGCGGAATGGGCGTGCAAGGTATGGGTATTCTTACTCAGTACTTTGCGATCAACATGGGCGTACACCTCGCTTTCGTGTACAACTTTGACCAAAGAGTCGTATTTTGGACCACGATGATAATGGCGATACTTTCGCTTTTCCGCGCCCCGCTCGTCGGTTGGATAATGGACAACACGAATACCAAATGGGGTAGATATAGGCCGTATTTGCTTTATACGGGACTTTTGAGCGTAGCTTGTTTCTGGCTTTTGGCGTTTATTCCGAATATGTTTATGCCGGAGAACGGATTACATACGACAGAGACGTCTAAATGGGTAGTAATAGGCGTATATCAGTTGCTTTATTTTATTGCGTTTACTGCGTTTAGTTTCTTCTCTTTCGGAAGAACCGGTTTGGCGCAAGTTATCACGCCGAATACCAACGAGCGTACAAAACTTTTCTCGATCGGCGGCGTTATCGATTCGCTCGGACCTTCTATTGTACAGATGTTTTTCCCGCTTATAGTCAATTCCGTTTACGGACAAAACGGTATTACATACGGTAGCGAGTTTGCCTCAGTAAGCAAAAACGAATTGGATCTGTTAAGACAGATGGGAAGCATACCGTACAATTTCGCTTTCGGTATGGAAAACATCAAGACGTATCAGATCATTTTCCCGATTTTCGGCGTTATATGCGTAGCTGTCTCTTTGTTGATGTTCTTCGGCACGAAAGAGAGAATTATCCAAGAAAAGAAAGTTAAGCAAAAAGTAGGTTTCTTCAACGGTATTAAAAAGAGCTTCAAAAACAAATATTTCTTGCTTATCAATATATCCAACGTATTGGCGTTCGGTCGTCTTTTGATCTTCAGCGCGACCAACTACGTATGCGCATATATGATGGCGCCGGCATTAGGCGGTACGATGCGTGGTATTATGCCTACTTTGGCGGCTATCGGTTTCGTTCCAGGAATGGCGTTCTCTCCTTTGATACAGAAGAAACTGGGCAAGAAGAAAATGACGTTGCTCTCGTTTGCCGGTTCGACCGTAATATCGACTTTGATTTTATTGCTTATACTCTTCGCGTTTAACAGTCCCGTTACGCCGTGGGTATACTTCGTGGGAGTATTTATGCACAATATTTTTGCGGCGCTATGGACTGTTACTATGCCTGCAATGACGGCGGACTATTGCGAATATCAGCAGTGGAAGACAGGTGAAAGACTTGACGGATATATGTCGCAATATACTACGGTAATATCGACGATTTGCGGAATATTTACGGGTCTTCTAACTTCCGAACTTTTGGTAAAACTCGGAGCGAAATCGTCCACCGATTACGGCAATCCAACGGTATTGAAACACGTGTTTGTCTTTTGGGGAATCTTGGGTATCGTCTGCGGAATATTGGCGATAATTCCGTTCCTATTTTGGGATCTGTCGGAATCTAAACAACTTGCTATGGCGAGAGATATTAGAATACGTGGCTTGAAGGAAAAACTTGACGACAATGCGTTGGAGCAAGACGATATAAAAGAAGCTGTTGCTTTGGGCGTTTTAACTGCTGAGCAGGCTGTGGAAATGGGCTTTGACGTAAGCGTTGAAGAGAATGCCGAAGAAACCGTTATTCCTCAAGACGGCGATGCGTTGGCGTTTGAAACGGCAGGCGAAGAAGTTACTACCGATGAAACTCCAAGCGACGATAGTTCGACGAACGACTTGAAATTTTAGTCGTAAAACAAAATAGTTACTCAACAAAAAAGGCGTTTTGGGCATACCGAAGCGCCTTAAAATTTTAGCTCGATATTAAAAACGTTTCGAGTTTTTGTAAAAAAACAGCCGTATAAAGGTTTTTTATAAAAATTGCTTGCAAATAAGCGTAAAGGTTGATAAAATATTATATGTGTGATATTTGCATACATAAATTGATATTTAATTTTTTGGAGGACCAATATATTATGGCAAAAGTAAAAGTTGCAATCAACGGTTTCGGCCGTATCGGACGTCTTGCTTTCAGACAAATGTTTGACGCTGACGGTTACGATGTAGTAGCAATCAACGATTTGACAAGCCCTAAGATGCTTGCTCACCTTTTGAAGTACGATTCCGCTCAAGGACGTTACAAATACTGCGACAGCGTTGTAGCAGGAGAGGATTCTATCACTGTAAACGGCAAGACTATCAAAATCTACGCAAAGGCTAACGCTGCAGAACTTCCTTGGGGAGAACTTGACGTAGACGTAGTTTTGGAGTGTACAGGTTTCTATACTTCCAAGGCAAAGGCTGAGGCTCACATTCAAGCAGGCGCAAAGAAAGTCGTTATTTCCGCTCCGGCAGGCAACGATCTTCCTACCGTTGTTTTCAACGTAAACCACAAGGTATTGAAAGCTAGCGACACAGTTATCTCCGCTGCTTCCTGTACGACCAACTGCTTGGCTCCTATGGCTAACGCTTTGAACAAACTCGCAGCTATCAAGTCCGGTATCATGACGACCGTTCATGCTTACACAGGCGATCAGATGGTTCTTGACGGACCTCAAAGAAAGGGCGATTTGAGAAGAAGCCGCGCAGCTGCCGTAAATATTGTTCCTAACAGCACGGGCGCAGCAAAGGCAATCGGTCTTGTTATCCCTGAACTCAACGGCAAGCTTATCGGTTCTGCGCAAAGAGTTCCTACTCCTACCGGATCTACCACAATTTTGGTTGCAGTTGTTGAAGGCAACGTAACTAAAGAGCAAATCAATGCAGCTATGAAGGCTGCTGCTACCGAGTCTTTCGGCTACACAGAAGAAGAACTCGTTTCCAGCGACGTTATCGGTATGACTTACGGTTCGTTGTTTGACGCTACTCAAACAATGGTTATCCCTATGGACAACGGTTGCACTCAAGTTCAAGTTGTTTCTTGGTATGACAACGAGAATTCTTACACAAGCCAAATGGTAAGAACGATCAAGTACTTTGCAGAACTTAAGTAATTAAACGAATAAAACGTTGCCGTAAAAGGCGTATAAAAAATTCCTTGTACTTTATAGTATGAGGAATTTTTTTAATGCTGCTCGGCTTATAGCCGTCGAAATACATCGTTGCGCTGTGGCAACCTTCGGTCATTTACGGGAAGTAAACTCCCTTGGGTTTTCCTCGCGCGCCTTGTCTTTCTTGGCTCTAAGCC
>CAMWIL010000063.1 GCA_947174325.1 uncultured Clostridia bacterium | reverse complement strand
ATATAAAGGTGGTCAAATGAACAAGAAAAGACTTTTTATCTTAACAGCTTTGGTGTTGATTATTTGTCTTGTCTTTACGATGTTTGCAGTTGCATGCAACAATGACGACGAAGATGACGACAACAATGACACCGGCAATTCAAGTTTGTTGTTTACAAACGGCACTTTCAACAGTACCGGCGACGACTCTGAAATCTCTTCTCCGAACAGTTGGACAGGCGCGGTCGGCTCTTCGAGCTCTTCCTCGGCTACACCGTCCGGCGATTCCAATCTGAGAAGCGGCGTCGTTGACTCCGCTACGTCGGCATGGAGAAGTTTGAAAAGAAAATATTCGGATATCACGATAGATTCTCCGGGTCGCGGTATTACAAGCGAAAATATCGAAGACGAAGATCTTAAAAAAGAACTCGACGATGGCAAGATCCTTATGATCTACAACAAAACGGCGACGTCGTATAAATACACTTCTTCGTCGCACAATCTCGATATCAACAGTTATTACAAACTCTCTGTAGACGTAAAGACTATGCTTGACGACGACAATACCGACGAACTAGCCGGAGCTTACATTAACGTCAGCGGCGGAGCGGAAGCAAACTGGGAAGCTATCAATACGAACGGCGAGTGGAGAACTTATACTCTGTATATCGAGACTTCGGAACTTTCCAGCGGTTCGATCTCCATCGTTCTTTCCAACGGTATCGGTTCGACGACGAACGGACATATGAGCAAAGGATACGTTTTCTTTGACAACGTATTACTTCAAAAAGTCTCTGAAGTCGACAAAGACGACACTGACGCAGTCGCTTTCACAAAAGCCGATTACGACAAGATCGAGATAAGCAACACGGTTGCAAAATATACGATGAAGACTGCCAATGCGGAATTCGACTTTGCGTCTTCCACAACGTCGCTCCCCTATACTCCGTCAAAGTATACTCTTGTTGCAGGTTACGGTTCGGGAGAAAATTCCAGCACGTCATCCACATATACCGTCAGAGGTATAATCGATACTGCAACTTTTGACAGAGACGGCGCAAGCTCTTCGCTTTCCGCGCTCAATACCTCGTTGCAAAGCGTAGGCAAAACTCTTGCAGATTTGACTACTCCGGAAGCGTCGGTAGGTTCTAGAATGCTCTATATGCAAAATAAACAAGCGACGGCTTTCGGTTACCGTTCTTCCGTAGCTATGAACTTTGCTACAAATAAATTCTATGAAGTAAGCATTTGGGCAAGAACTTATATCACCCAAGGCAACGCAACTATCAGACTTACGGACGGCACAAACGACGATAGTAACGGCTATATCCTTACTGCCGACAGCAACGATCAATGGACGAAATATACGTTCTATATCGAGGCAAACCAATTCCGCGCTACTTCGCTCTATCTCGAACTGTGGCTCGGTTGGGGCGGTCAAAACGATAACACGCAAGCGGTAGGCGCAGTCCTCTTCGACAGTTTGACGCTCAAAGAAATGACAAGAGCTGAATACGAAGCGACTAACCCCGCTGAAAATACGCAGAAAAAGATAAGTTTGTATACTTCCGAAGAGAATATGGAATCCATATCCCTTGGTAATTTCGATATTCAAAATGAAAAAGACGTTATAGCAAACCGCTCTACTTTCACGACAATCGATACAAACAATTTTGAAGCAAACGACTATTTCAAAGAAAATCCGCTAAAGCCTGTAGACGTTGAGAATTCCGATATTTTCAGCGCAAACGTGCTTGCGATTAACAACTACTTGCCTACTTCAACGGTTTTATCCACCTTGACCGCTCCCGAAGAAGGCGCAACGATAGATACTTCCAAACTTTTGAATATCGAGCCAAATAAGACGTACGCTATCTCGATGTACGTAAAGACCAAAGACGTAGATACAAGCAAAGGTTTGACCGTATCTCTTCTCAAATACAACGAAGACTACGAAGGCAAAGACTTCTCGAAGATGTTTACGTCCGTTTCGAGCTTCACCAACCTCAACACCGAAAATCTTGAAGACGTAAAAGGATTCAACGATTATACGCTCATCACGTTCTACGTGCTTGGAGCGCAGATAGAAAACACAAAACTCGCTATATCCATATCTTTGGGAAGCGGCGACGGAAGCGACTACTCCACTCTCGCAATGGGATACGGATACGTTTCTTCAATCTATCTTGAAAAAATCGCTTACAGCAACTACTCTTCCGCATCGGCAAGCACAGTGATCAACAAAGTATCATTGGCAACCTCTGCGTCGGGAAGTGAAATCTCCTCAAACGGTTTCTTCAACTTTATCGATATAAGCGCAACGAACAACCTTTTTGGCGACGATTGGATGGATACTCCTGTATTGGGACTTCCCACAGGTTGGTCATCGACGAATTCTTCGGCGATCACCCTTGAACCTATCAGCGACGCATATCCAAATATGGCAGGTATTCTCAATCTCAATAACCAAGCTCAATGCGATGCTTTGGGTATAATCAACGCCAATGATTTTTACAATGGCGCGGAAGGTCGTTTGTCAATAGATAAAAATCCAAACGTATTGGCTATAAAGAAAGACGATACTATGGATATGCTTGGATTTAAGTCAAGCAACATCTCTCTCAGCGCAAACACCTTCTATGAATTTAAGGTTTGGGCAAAAGCCAACGCAGGCGAACAGTTTAGCATTATATTGAAGACTGCAACGGCAAGCGACGAACGTTATAAATACAGCGTTATCACAGGCGACGGCGCATGGCACGAATACTCTATCTTCGTAGAAACCGGTATTTCCAGCGTATCCGTTACCCTTTCGCTCAATGCAGGTTTTGAAAACGCTTCGTATGCGGACAGCACAGTATTCTTCACTCACGCAACTTATGCAAGTATTGAATCCAGCGTATTTGACAATGCCGTAGAGAAAGAAAGTTCGGATAACTTCCGTTTCCTTACCCAATCTTGGCTCGTAGATTCTTTTGACGACGTTGACAGCATCGACAGCATCGTTGCTCCTAAGAATTTCAGCGGCGCGCTCGTTGACTCTGACGCGTCTGCCGATGAAGATACTTTGACAAGCGGCGTCATTGACAAAAACAGAACTGACTTCTCTGATATCGGTATTGATACGGATAAGGATGAAGATATGGCTTTGTACAACGCTATATTCAATAACGAAAAGACCAACGTCGGCGACAGAGTGCTCGTCATCTACAACAAGTCGAATACGTCTTACGCTTATACTTCAAACTCGGCTACGATAACCGCAGGAAAGTATTATAAGATAAGCATTTGGGTATTGACTTATAAACTTGCTTCTACAGACAAGGTAGACGACTACTTCAAACCTACCGCGACGATCACGTTGAAAGCAAACAATAAAACTTACGAATTCGGCAGAAGACTCAACTCCGAATCTTCCGATTACGACAAGTCGAGAATAGTAAACACTTCGACTTATGAAAACGGCGTAGAAAAGATCGGACAATGGACCGAATATGCTTTCTATATCTATGCGGAAGACGATATCTCTTCTACTACTGCTACGTTGAGCGTAGGATTGGGCTTCAATTCAGAAAATTACCGTATGACGGGCTACGTCTTCGTAGACAACTTCTCCGTTGACGAAATAGACGAAGCGGACTTCATCGCTCGTAAAGATCAATACGGCGAAGACGAAGCGGGAACTTACTACAAAGACGGCGACAACTATATTGAGATCACCGACTCTACTCCTGCTCCTGCGGGCGCAACGCTCTACAAAAAATTGACTGACAGCGAAGTTGCAAAACTTGACAACTCGCTCAACAGCGAACTTAAAAGCGACGAAGCAGCAGCTAATAACTTCCGTATAGTATTCACTTCCGATGACTCTAACGCAGAACCTGAGCCGGACGATCCGGACGACGATGAAACTCAGAAAGATCCTATGATGTGGCTGTATATTTCGCTTGGCGCAGTCAGCGGTATAATAGTAGTGATCGTAGTGATCTATCTCATCAAGAAGTTTGCTCCGAAGAGAAAGAAAAAACTTGTGAAGAGCAACAAAGGCTCAAATAGATCTTCAAGCTCGTCAAACAGCAAGAGAGATCAGTTTGGAAAATAAAAAAATAGCAAAAGGCTTGTTCAAACGAACAAGCCTTTTTTAACGTATTACTTTTAAATTCTTTTATCGCTCTTTGTCGTACATATAAAAATCTTCTGTCCTATAAATACTCTATCCGAATTATATTCTCTGATCACGTCTTCTCCAACGCCGAAATCTTTTGCTATACTTGCTACCGTATCAAAAGGTTGGACAATATAATATTCTCCTTCGCTCGGCTCTATAAGTAATCGCATACCGACAAATACTTCTCCGTCTAAATTATTCAGACGAGCGATCGCAAGAGGCGTTGTGTGAAATTTTTCCGCGATGTCTTCCAGTGATGTTTGATTGCTTACTCTATATATTATTTTACTCATACTATCCTCTGACAATACCGCGAATACGGTTTGTAAATTATTTTTCAATATATCTCGCTATATTCTATTTTGCAAAAGCCTCAAATATTATATTGTATGAGAAAATTGTTCAAAGCGTTCGCAACCGTTACTCTTATATCTGTATTTACGAGACTGCTGTCTTTCGTATTCAAAATCTATTTATCGCGCAAACTCGGCGCTGAAATACTTGGATTATATCAAATTTGTATGTCAGTATTTATGCTGTTCGCCTGTATTTGCTCTTCCGGCATTCCCGTTACGTTATCAAGAATTACCGCGGAAAGCGATACCGTCGGCAACAACAAAAGACAATTCGGCGCGGTATCTACTTGCCTGTTGGCAGGCGTTTTGATAACGCTGGTCATTATTTCCGCAATACTTATCTTTCCTCAAATACTCGACTTTATATTTGCGGACGAAAGATGTCGCAAGATTTTCATTATAATGTTGCCAATGCTATTGACGACTTGTATTTATGCGATTTTGAGAGGTTGGTTTTGGGGCAAAAAATATTTCGGTATTTTTTCCGTAACAGAACTCGTAGATGAAATTCTCAAGATTCTTTTTGCCGTAATTCTTCTCGAAGGCGCGATCCTTTCAATACAGAAAGAATACGCATACGCGATTGCAATGCTCGCAGGAGATTTATTCGTAATAGTCCTTATAATCGTTCTGTATTTCGTCAAAAAAGGAAGGATAGCAAAGCCTACCCAAGCAAAAGAGATCGCAAAGAGCGCGACCCCGCTGACAGTCACGCGTATATTCGGCTCGCTTATGTCAACTTTTATGTCGCTCATATTGCCCGCTTTGCTAGTATCGAAATTCCACTTGTCGCAAAGCGAAGCCACCGCCGAATTCGGACGAGCAAGCGGTATGGTAATGCCGTTGATATTTACGCCGACTTCGATCATAGGTTCGTTGGGCGTCGTTCTTATCCCTGAGATAGCTTCCGTAAATGCAGGCAAAGGAGTAAAGACGCTATCTTCTTCTCTATCCAACGCAATTACGTTTGCCTGTCTGATCGCTTGCTATTTCTTTACGATCTTCTCAGGCGCAGGATCGCAATTGGGAACGGTATTATACGACGACTCTGCAAGCGGCGATTATCTTAAATTCGCGGCTATCATTATGATACCTATGTGCGTCAACAATCTTATTATATCTATGCTCAACTCCATGGGAAAAGAGACAAACACCTTCTGGTCTCATATCACGAGCTGCGTAGTGTTGATAATAATCGTACTCACAACGCCCTCACTTCTTGGAGTAAAAACATACTTCGTTGCCTTAGGCGCGTTCCATACTATGTCTATGACGATAAATCTAATAATGCTCAACAAATACGTAGGCATAGACGGCAAAACATTTTTTAAGTGCGGCATATGTCTAATATTCTCATTCGGCATCGCTCTTATCAACAAACTTGCTGTACGCGCGCTATCTTCTTATTCTCCGATACTCGTTATCGTGACAGTCGGATTGATAACCACCGTTGCTTTCATACCGTTTATACTACTTACAAAAACGGTAAAAGTAAACTTCAAAAAGCTTGCGCTAAAAAACCGTATGACTTTTATGTGACAGAATGCCAAATGGCAATAGAATAACAAAATATTGAGGTTGACATAGACAATCGTCTCCGCCTATAATTATAATATGATAAATATAATAGTAGCGATTGCAAAAAACGGCGTAATAGGTAAAGACGGAAAACTTCCTTGGTCTCTTCGAGAAGATATGTCAAGATTCAAGCGATTGACTATGGGAAATACCGTTATTATGGGCGCAAATACATACCGCGAGATCGGAAAGCCTTTGCAAGGCAGAATGAATATCATTCTATCTTCTCGTCTTACGCTCAACGAAGAAAACGCCGTCGTTATGCCATCGTTGACTAAGGCGATCGAATACGCTCTATCACGCGACAATAATAAAGAGATTTTTGTCTGCGGTGGCGAAAGCGCGTACAAAGAAGCGTTGGATATTGCCGACAGACTTTATATAACTTTTATAGACGCCGATTTTGACGGCGACAGATTTTTCCCGCCTATCCCCGACTGCTTCGTGGAAATCAAAAGAACAAATATAAAAGACGGCGAATTCTCAACTGCATTTTGCGAGTATATTAGACGATAAGGTTGCATTGCGATAGAAATTATGATATAATCAAATAAAAGTGTAGAGATTGCGCGTAAAGTGTCGCTCGGACGGGGAGTGCCGACGAACGAAAAGCGAAAACGCTTGCGGTGCAATACTCACTCCCACTTTTGGACTGATATATCTTAGGACATAGGTCTATTTTTGTGGGACGCTCTTTTGGGAGGTTCTTTTTTTTGTTTTATCTAGAAGCTGTCGAATATATCGAAAACCTTGAAAAATTCGGAAGCGTGTACGGATTGGATACCGTGCGCGAACTTCTTGACAGACTTGGAAATCCTCAAAACTCATTAAAGTTTATTCATATTGCGGGTACGAATGGAAAGGGCTCGACAAGTTGTTTTATCACCAACGTCCTTATCCAAAGCGGTTACCGCGTAGGCACGTTCAACTCCCCTTCGGTATTCGGCTATAACGAACGCTATCTTCTCGACTCGCTTCCGATAGACGACGTTTCCGTAGCTAAATACATAACAATAGTTGCTGACGAACGAGCAAAAATGATAGCGGAAGGTCACAATGCTCCCACCGCTTTTGAGGTGGAATTTGCTGCGTCTCTGCTCTTCTTCAAAGATAGCAAATGCGATTTTGTCGTCCTTGAATGCGGACTCGGAGGTCGGTTTGACGCAACCAACGCGATACCTTGCAAAGAGGTAGCGATCATTACTTCCATATCTTTTGATCATACTTCGATACTAGGCAATACTCTTCAAGCTATCGCAAAAGAGAAAGTTGCCATAGTAAAAAATTGTCCGCTAGTGACTTACCGTCAATGCGACGAGATAATGGACGTATTTTCCCAAACGGACGATTTGAGAGTTTGCCCCAACGCTCATTTGATTTCAAGCGGTAAGGACGGGCAAACGTTCGAGTATGACGGCGAAACTTACTCGATACGTCAACTCGGCGAATATCAACTGCAAAACTGCTCTCTTGCTATCAAATGCGCGCAGATACTGGCAAGTAAAGGCTATAATATTACGGAAGAAAGCATAAAACTCGGCGTAAAAAAAGCGCTGTGGAAAGGAAGATTACAGCTTATAAAAAAAGGTGAAAAAACTTTCTTGCTTGATGGCGCGCACAATCCGGACGGCGCAAAAGTACTTGCGCAAGAATTGCAAAGCAATTTCGCTCAAGAGAAAAAATGTTTTATCTTCGGAATGTTTGCCGATAAAGATATAGACGGAGTACTTTCCCATATCGGAAAAACTGCCGACAGGTTTTTAACTGTCAAACCGCCGTCGAAACGAGGTCTGGACCAAAATATCACGCTTGAAAAGTGCTTGAGATATACGCCCCGCTCGACAAGTTGTTCGGATATGATTGGAGCGATAAAGACCGCTTATTCAAGCGACTGCGACACCGTCATAGTTTGCGGTTCGTTGAGCATACTCAACGACGCGCTGACAGAAATCAATAAATTGTAAAAACAAATACTTCCTATAAGGAAACGAATATGCAAGGAATAGACAAAGAAAAGATACAAAAAGCAATAACTATGTTGTTGGAAGCCATAGGCGAAGATCCAAACCGCGAAGGGCTTATCGACACGCCTAAACGCGTAGCAAATATGTATGAAGAATTAAGCGCGGGTTACCGCGACGACGAAAGAACTCATCTTGCAAAGACTTTCGACGTAAGTACTGGCAATTTGGTAATAGAAAAAGATATTACCTTTACTTCGATGTGCGAACATCATCTAATGCCCTTTTTCGGCAAAATAGCCATTGCTTACATTCCTAGAGAGAGAGTCGTAGGTCTATCCAAACTTGCGCGTACCGTAGAGGTTTTTGCGCGCAGACTTCAATTACAGGAAAGGCTTACCAGCGACATTGCTCAAGCGATAATGGATAATCTCAACGCAAAAGGAGTTATCGTTCTCTGCGAAGCGGAACATACGTGCATGACGGCAAGAGGCGTAAAAAAAGTGGGAAGCAAGACGATCACTTACACTCTTCTCGGAGATATAGACGAAACGCAGAAAAATTCTATACTCTCACTTATGAGGTAAAAATGAAAATAGGAAACAAAACTTTTGACAAAGGCACGCACGTTATGGCGATCGTCAATCTTACGCCCGATTCATTTTACGAAGGCAGTCGCGCCACTGCCGACAACGTACTTGCCCGCGTAGAAAAAGCTATCAAAGACGGCGCAAGCGTAATCGATATAGGCGGACAGTCCACCCGACCTTCATACGTAGCCGTAAGCGCGCAAGAAGAGTGGCAACGCTTAGAAAAGCCTATAGAGTTGATAAAACAAAACTTCGATATTCCTCTCTCCGTGGATACATACTACCCTTACGTTGCGCAAAAAGCGCTTGAAATGGGCGCAGATCTTATCAACGATATTTGGGGACTGCAATATCAAGGCGACTCCTCTATGGCAGAAACGATTGCTAAACACAACGCAAGCGTATGCATAATGCAAAACCAAAACAACATTTCTAACGATCAATATCTATGGCAGGATATGTTTGCCTTTCTTGATCAAAGCGTTCAAATCGCAAAAAACGCAGGGATAGATCAAGATAGAATTCTTATCGACGGCGGAATAGGTTTTGGAAAAAACAAAGAGCAAAATTGGACGGTGTTGAACGGATATGAAAAACTCGGAAAGTACGGATATCCTCTCTTGCTCGGCACGTCAAGAAAATCAATGTTCGGCGGCGAAATAAAAGACAGACTTCAACCTACTTTGGAATCCACTCGTCTTGCCGTAAGAAAAGGCGTGCTTTTCGTGAGAGTTCACGACGTAAAAGAAAACTATGAAGCGATCGAACGCGAACTTTCGCTTCTCGGAGAAATATGAAGAAAATAGACATAACCAATTTGACTGTCAACGCTACGCACGGGGTGTTTGCCGAAGAAAAGACAAAAACACAGCCTTTTGTGTTTGACTGTTATTTGGAATACGATTTTGAAAAAGCGGCGATAAGCGACGACTTATCGCTTACTCTCGACTATGGCGCAATAATGCAAGATATAACGGATTTTTGCAAGCAAAATTCTTTTGATTTGATAGAAACTCTCTGCTATCGCGCGGCTGAAATGCTGATGGTGAAATATCCTATCAACGCGATATATATGACTGTCAAAAAGCCCAAAGCTCCCGTCGATCTACCTTTTGAAAACGTATCCGTAAGCGTTGATCTCAAACGTCAAGACGTTTATCTTTCGTTGGGAAGCAATCTAGGCGATAGACAAACGATACTTGACAACGCGATTTCACAAATAGGACAAAACGAGGCGATACAAGTATTGAAGGTTTCTTCCCCTTTCGAAAATCCCCCTTACGGCGGAGTCGCTCAGTATCCGTTTATAAATATGGCGATGAAAATCTCAACTTTTTTATCCCCTGACGCTCTGTTGGAATTTATCCACTCCGTTGAAGCAAAAGCCAATCGCAATCGCGATGTCCGTTGGGGCGACAGGACGTTGGATATAGATATCATATTCTATGGCAATGAGATAATATACACTGACGAGATTGCAATACCGCACGCAGACTATCACAACCGAGATTTTGTGCTTGTCCCGCTAAACGAGATCGCGGCTGACTTTGTATGTCCGTTGAAACGCAAAAGAATATCCGAGTTATTAAAAAGTTTATAAAATACAAAACGGCAAACATTTTCGTGTTTGCCG